>CAWIQV010000009.1:0-22781 GCA_963838275.1 uncultured Gammaproteobacteria bacterium
GTCGCCTGCGGCCGCCCCCACAGCGCGGCCAGCATCTGACCGGTCTGACCATGGTCCTCGTCGATCGCCTGCTTGCCGAGCAGCACGAGCACCGGCTGGCAGCGTTGCACCAGCTGCAGGAACACCTGCGCGACCGTCAATGGCTCGAGCGGACCGTCGGCCTGGACCAGGATCGCGCGATCGGCACCCAATGCGAGTGCCGTGCGCAGCTGCTGCTGCGCCTCGCTGGTTCCGATGCTGACGGCGACGACCTCGTCGGCCAGCCCACGCTCGCGGATCCGCAGTGCCTCCTCGAGCGCGATCTCGTCGAACGGGTTGATGCTCATCTTGACCCCGTCGGTGACCACGCCGGAGCCATCAGGCCTCACGCGCACGCGGACGCTGTAGTCGATCAGTCGCTTGGTGCCGACCAGAATGGTGCGCATACGGGCAGACCTAATTTATAGTGAGCGGTGATTATCGCAGGAGCAGCCATGGGTCGCATCTTCGAGGTTCGCAAGCACGCGATGTTCGCGCGCTGGAATCGCATGGCGAAGCAGTTCGCCCGCATCGCCAAGGACATCAACATGGCCGTGAAGGCCGGCGGCGCGGATCCGGGCTCCAATCCGACGCTGCGGCGCGTGATGCAGAATGCGCGTGCGGTCAACATGCCGAAGGACAAGGTCGAGGCGGCGATCAAGCGCGCGAGCGGCCGTGACGCGACCAACTACCATGAGGTGCTCTACGAAGGCTACGCCCCGCACGGCATCGCGCTGCTCATCGAGACCGCGACCGACAACCCGACCCGGACGGTCGCGCACGTGCGCAACATCATCACGCAAGCAATGGCGGCAATCTCGGCACCAACGGCAGCGTCAGCTTCCAGTTCCAGAAGATGGGGGTGTTCCGCCTCGACCCGGCCGGCATCGATCAGGACGAGCTCGAGCTGGACCTGATCGACCACGGCCTCGAGGAGATGGGCGAGAGCACCGGCGAGAAGGGCGAGCCGCAGCTGGTCCTGCGCTGCTCACTTCGAGAATTTCGGGCAGCTGCAGGAAGGCGCTCGAGGCGCGCCACATCGCGCCGCTGTCCGCCGAGCATGAGTACGTCTGCACGACCCCGGTGGAGCTGCCCGAGGCGCAGGCCACCGAAGTGCTCGAACTGATCGACAAACTCGAGCAGGAAGAGGACGTCCAGCGCGTGTTCCACACGTTGAGCTGACTCCGCGCCGGGACGCGCGCGGCTCGCCGCTCGAGTCCGGAGGCTGTGCCGGGGCGGCGAGAGCGCCCAGGCGGCCGCGATGCTCCACCTGGTGCAGCAGGATGTTCGCGAGCAGCACCAGCAGCGCGCAGCCGATGGCGATGCGCAGGAAGCCGCTGCCGCACAGCACGCCGATCGCAGCGGTGCACCAGACCGTCGCTGCCGTATTGATGCCGCGCACCACGTTGCCGCGGTGGAATACGAGGCCGGCGCAGATGAACCCGACCCCCGTGACGACCTGGCCGGCGATGCGGGTGGCGCCCGAATCGGGCACCAGCGTCGCGAGCACGCAGAAGATCGCCGCTCCGGCCCCGACCAGTGCATTGGTGTGCAGTCCGGCAGGATGCCGGTGCAGGCGCCGCTCGATCCCGATGATGCTGCCGAGCGCCAGCGCGACACCTACCCGCAGCAGCAGTAGCCAGAACAGCTGCGTTTCGGTCGCGGGCATCGACTGGAGATCGCTCACGGCCGCATCATCGCACGATCCGCCGGGCTTCTAGGGCGCATCGCTCCCGCGGCCTCAGGTCAGCAGGCCCGCGATCCCGGTCACGGTGCCGATCACCGCCGAGACCGCCCCGAGGCCCACGAACAGTCGCTTGCGCGACAGGAAGTACAGCGAGGACAGCACCAGCCCGAGCTCCAGGAAGCCTTCGCCCAGGTCGAAGCGCAGTGCCCGCGCCTCGGCGTGCGCCGACTCCGCGTCGCGCCCTACGGCCACCTGCTGGATGTTCTCGGCATCCTTCGCGTAGCGCGCGGCATCCTGCTGCAGCCGCGCGGCGAGCGGCGCCGCCTTCTGCGGGTCGCTCGACAGCGCATCGAGCAGGCTGCCGGCCGTCTCGGCGGTATGCTCGCGGATCTTCTTCGCCTGGTAGTAGGCCCACTGGTCGTTCGCCTCGGTCTTGTGCACGACCGCAGCGGTGTGCTCGCGATGGCCCAGGATCGTCACGACCGCGAGCAGGATGCCGATGACGCCCACCAGTATGCCGACCGACTGCCCGAAACCGTCAGTCCCGGGCGCATGCCCCGCATGAATCTCGACCTCCACGATCCACCCTCCGAATCAACCAGATCCTCGAGGCCTCAGGCCGCCACCGGAATCGGACGGCCGAGCAGGCGCTCGATGGCGCGCAGCCGGTCCTGCTCGTCACGGCTGACCAGCGATATCGCGGCGCCGTTCATGCCGGCGCGGCCCGTGCGGCCGATGCGGTGCACATAGTCCTCCGGTACGTGCGGCAGCTCGTAGTTCACGACGTGCGGCAGCTCGGTGATGTCCAGCCCGCGCGCGGCGATGTCGGTCGCCACCAGCACCCGGATGCGCCCCTGCTTGAAGTCATCGAGCGCCCGCGTGCGTGCGCCCTGCGACTTGTTGCCGTGGATCGCCGCACAGGCGAAGCCGTCGCGGGACAGCCGCTCGGCGAGCCGGTTGGCGCCATGCTTGGTGCGGGTGAACACCAGGCTCTGGCGCACGTCGCCTTCGCGGATCAGGCGCGCGAGCAGCGGCTGCTTGCCGGAGGCGTCGACGTGATAGACGCGGTGATCGACCAGCTCCGGGGGCGCGTTGCGCGGCGAGACGTCGATGGCGACCGGGTCGGTCAGCAGCGAGGCCGCCAGGCCGCGGATCTCCTCGGAGAACGTGGCCGAGAACAGCAGGTTCTGCCGCTTGCGCGGCAGCGCGGCGATGATGCGCCGGATCGGGCGGATGAAGCCCATGTCGAGCATGCGATCCGCCTCATCCAGCACCAGCATCTCGATGCGCGAGAGGTCGACCACCCGCGCCTGCAGGTGATCGAGCAGCCGCCCGGGCGTGGCGATGATCAGGTCGACGCCGGCGCTGAGCGCCTGGATCTGCGGCTTGTGGCTCACGCCGCCGAAGATCAGCGCGCCGCGCAGCGGCAGGTGGCGGGCGAAGGCGCGGCAGGAATCGCTGACCTGCGCCGCCAGTTCCCGCGTCGGCACCAGCACCAGCGCGCGTGGCGCGCGCTGGCCCGGCGGGGCCGGGTTCGCCATCAGGCGCTCGAGCAGGGGCAAGCCGAAGGCTGCCGTCTTCCCGGTGCCGGTCTGGGCCGCGGCCTGCAGGTCGCGTCCTTCGAGCACGAGTGGAATGGCGCGCGACTGGATCGGGGTCGGCTCGGTATAGCCGAGCTCCTCGACGGCCTGCAGCAACGCGGGTCTCAAGGCAAAGTTCTTGAACAAAGGTGACTCCACGACGGCCCCGCTGCTTCACGCAGCCGATCGGTATGGCCGGTCGCGAATGGGATGAATCGGCTGCGCCAACGGCGCTGGCAACGAAGGGCTTGCAGGAGGGGCGAAAGATCCCCGGCACTGGGCCGTGAGGGCTCTAGCCGGAGAAGCTGAAGATCCTCGGCGCACGAACCGAACCGTGCATTCGACAAACTCCTGTGCGGCAGTCTACCTCACGGGGGCTCGAAACGCACGCCGCGCCGCTCGGGACCGGCCAGCGCCAGTAGCTCAGCAGCAGCGCAACGATGCCGCAGAACAGCGCGAGCGCGAAGGCGTAGTCCGGATGCATCTCGCCGCCGCGGTGCACCGCCAGCAGCGTCTGCAGCGTCGCGTTCCCGGAGGCCAGCAGATTGCCGAACTGGTAGACGACGCCCGGGAACATCGCGCGCAGGCCCGATGGACTGAGCTCGTTCAGGTGCACCGGCACCACGCCCCAGGCGCCCTGCACCATGAACTGCACGACGAAGGCCGCGATCGCGACGGCCACCGGTCCGGTCGCGAAGGCCCAGAACGGCAGCGCGGGCAGCGTCAGCAACGCGGCGAGCGCGATCGCTCGCCGGCGGCCGAGGTAGTGGGACAGGCTGCCGAAGCAGATCCCGCCGCAGATGGCGCCGATGTTGTACACGATGCCGATGCGCGCGACCGTGCCGGTCCCGAAGCCACGCTGGTGACCGAGCAGGGTTGGATACAGATCCTGGGTGCCGTGGCTGAAGAAC
This sequence comes from uncultured Gammaproteobacteria bacterium, assembly GCA_963838275.1. Taxonomy (GTDB): domain Bacteria; phylum Pseudomonadota; class Gammaproteobacteria; order Steroidobacterales; family Steroidobacteraceae; genus FEN-1191. Next base: position 4,197 of record CAWIQV010000009.1, read on the forward strand.
GCGAACGCGGTCATCAGCAGGATCCCGTATAGCACCAGCGACCAGTGTCCCGACAGCCCGTCCCACACGGCGCGCACCCCGGGGCGCGACGACGGCGTCGCGAAGGTCGGGGATTCGGGTACGCGGCTGCGGATGAAGAACACCAGCAGGATCCCCGGCAGCGCGCCAACCATGAACATGCCGCGCCAGCCGATCGGCTCGATACAGCAGCCCGAAGGCGATCGAGGCGAGCAGGTAGCCGCTGGGATAGCCGGCCTGCAGCACGCCCGAGACCCAGCCGCGCGAGCGTTGCGGCACGCTCTCGAAGGCCAGCGCCGCGCCGACGCCCCACTCCCCGCCCATCGCGATGCCGAACAGCGCGCGCAGCACCAGGAACACCGCCAGCGTCGGGGCAAACGCCGAGGCGAATTCCAGCAGGGAGTACAGCAGCACGCTCGCCATCAGCGCTCCGCGGCGGCCGAACCGATCGGCAATACGGCCGAACAGCAGCGCCCCGATCGGGCGCATCGCCATCGTCACGAAGATCGCGAGCGTGACGCTCGCCATCCTGGCGTGGAAGTCCCCGGCGATGGAAGTCAGCACGAACACGACCAGGAAGAAATCGAACGCGTCCAGCATCCAGCCCAGATAGCTCGCGATCACGACGTCGCGCTGCGTGCGTGTCCAGGGTTGTTCGACGGACATCGGGCGGCTCCGCTACCAGCGACAGAGCGCGATCATAGCGTCCTCAGGGGTGCGCGCCACCCGCACGCGGCTACAATGCCGCCGCGCGGCCCGACTTCTACTGACCGCCGCGCACGAGCGGAGGCACGGGTGCTACTGCGGCTGGACAAGGTGAGCTTGAGCTTCGGCTCGCGGCCGCTGCTCGACCAGGTGTCGCTGCAGGTCGAGGAAGGCGAACGCGTCTGCGTGGTCGGCCGCAACGGTGAGGGCAAATCCTCACTGCTGCGACTGGTACGCGGGGATGCGGAGCCGGACGCGGGCATCGTGTGGCGACGCCCGGGAGCGCGCCTTGGGTCTCTGGCGCAGGACATCAGCGTGCTGGCCGATGCGACGGTCGAGGCCCTGGTCACCAGCGGCCTGCCCGGTCAAGGACAGCGCCTGGCCGAGTACGAGGCGCTCGCGCGCGTGGAGCAGCTCTCGCCGGAGCAGCACGCGCGACTCGATGCGCTGCACCGTGAGCTCGACGCCACGGGCGGCTGGCAGCTGCAGCAGCGCGTCGCGACGGTGCTCTCGCGGCTGCGCCTCGAGCCCGGCATGCGTCTGGAGGAACTCTCGGGCGGCACGCGCCGGCGCGCCATGCTGGCTCGCGCCCTGGTCGGGGAGCCGGACATCCTGCTGCTCGATGAGCCCACCAACCACCTCGACATCGACACGATCGAATGGCTGGAGCAGTGCCTGCTCGCCTACCAGGGCGCGCTGCTGTTCGTGAGCCACGATCGCACGTTCATCAACCGGCTGGCCACCCGCATCGTCGAACTCGACCGCGGCGCGCTGCGCAGCAGCCCCGGCAACTACGACGCCTACGAGCAGGCCAAGATCGTGGCGCTCGCGGTCGAGGCGCAGCACCAGGCGCTGTTCGACCGGAAGCTGGCGCAGGAAGAGGCCTGGATCCGCAAGGGAGTCGAGGCGCGACGCACGCGCAACGAGGGCCGGGTGCGCGCGCTGTACGCGCTGCGCGCCGAGCGGCGCGCCCGCCGCGAGCGCGGCGGCCGGATCGAACTGGAGCAGCGCACGGAGACGCCCTCGGGCGCGCTGATCTTCGAGGCCGAGCGGCTCAACGTGGAGTTTGACGGCCGCGTGATCCTCCGCGATTTCTCGGCGCGCATCATGCGCGGCGACCGCATCGGGCTCGTCGGTCCGAATGGCATCGGCAAGAGCACGCTGATCCGCGCGCTGCTCGGGGAGCAGCCGCCAGGCAGCGGCGCGGTGCGCCGCGGGTCGCGCATCGAAGTCGCGTACTACGACCAGGAGCGCGCGCAGCTGCAGCTCGACGCATCGGTGCTGGAGAACGTGAGCGGTCGCAATGACCATGTGGTCATCAACGGCCAGGGGCGCCACGTGGCGAGCTACCTGCGCGACTTCCTGTTCCGGCCCGAGCAGCTGCAGACCCCGGCCCGCGCGCTGTCCGGCGGAGAGCGCAACCGGCTGCTGCTCGCGCGACTGTTCGCGCAACCAGCCAACCTGCTGGTCATGGATGAGCCGACCAACGACCTGGACCTCGAGACCCTGGGGCTGCTGGAGGAATTCGTCGCCGAGTTCCCCGGCACGCTGCTGCTGGTCAGCCACGATCGTGCGTTCCTCGACCGGGTGGTCACGAGCCTGCTGGTATTCGAAGGCGACGGCGTCGTACGCGAGTTCGTCGGTGGCTATACGGACTGGGCGCAGTACCGCGCCCGGCGCGAGCAGGACTCCCGCTCCGCGGCCGCGCGCCCGCCCAAGCGGCCACGCGTGCCCGCGACGGCGGCCGCCACCGGCGCGACCGGGTCCGCTGCACCGCGGCGGCTCTCGTTCAAGGACCAGCGCGAACTCGCCACCCTGCCCGGGCGGCTGCAGGAGCTGGAGGCCGACAAGGCACGCATCGAAGCGGAGCTCGCCGACCCGGCCTTCTACCGGCATTCGCCCGCAGCGTTGCCCGAGCACGCGCGGCGAGTCGACGAGCACGCGCGGCGCCTCGAAGTGCTGAGCCGGGAAATCGAGGCTGGCTACGCACGCTGGGCCGAGCTCGAGAGTGCCGGCGGCACGCCGCCAGCTGTGCTATGATGATGGCCTGATTTGTGCAAGGGGCAAATGAGCCCTGAGCCCTCGGCCGGCCGCCTGGCCTCTCACACCCCCTTAAAGGTTCCGGAGTCCCGCCCATGAAGCTCGCGGCGCGCAAGAACGCGACAGTGGATGAGCAGCGTCGGTATCAGCGACAGTACGAGCGCGACCGTTCGCCAGCGATGCGCCTGGCCTTTCCGGCACTGGCGTTGCTCAACGTCGAGCTGACCTTCGCGGATCGCAATGGCACGGGGCCGAAGGAGCCGGTGCCGTCGTCGCAGTCCCATGCGTTCTACCCGCCGGCGCGCGCGTTTTTCCGCTTCACCTGTCCGTGCGCCGACTGCAACGGCGAGTTCGACCTGAGCGCCAGCGTCGCGCAGCTTGCCGCCGCGGGCGGTCGCGGCATCCGCCACGTCACCGCGGATCTGCAGTGCAACGGCGTGCGGGCCCGGGATCGGGTGAGCGGTGCGCCCTGTCCGATCGAACTGCACTGCCGCATCGCGGCTACGGTGACCTGATGAACAATGGCGATCTGTCCAACACCCGGCGCGAATCGCTGCCCTATGCGGGCGAGCCGACTGCCGATTTCCGCGAACGCCTGGCGCGACAGCAGGCCGAGGCCTCGGAGCGCCGCGCCCATGCGTTGATCGAGCAGTCTTCGGTCGCCAATACTCCGCAGGCCCGCATCCGCATCTGGGAGCAGCTGCATGCGATCGGGCTGCCGCGGGATGCGTCGCACCGGCTGCTCGACGTGATCGCGGCCAACACGGGACTGACGCTGCAGCAGGTGCGCGAAGAGCAGTCCCAGCGCGCGGCGCTGGCCGCGGGCGTGGTCCCCCCCCCGGCGGCGACGGATCCGGGCATCGCCTGAAGTCCCGGCGCTGCGATCGTTACCGGCTGCCTTCCGGCAGCCGGGCTCGCAGTGCCCGCAATTGCAGCTCGAGCCGTTCCACGCGATCCAGCAGGCTCAGGGCCAGCACCAGCCCCCGCGCATCGATCTCGAAGTCCTGCATCCAGCGCTGCGCAGTGCGCGCCGCACGGACCGCCGCACCGCCGAACCGCTCCGAGCCGGTCCCGGTGCGCGCCTGCGGTGGCCGCGTCTCGATGGCGCCGGCGGCGATCAGCTCTTCGAGCAGCGCGATCGGCAGGCCGGAGATCTCGGCCAGTTCGGCCAGCGAGAGATCATGCTCCTCGAGCCAGACGACTTCGGAAACTTCGATGCGCATCGGCGCCCTCCTCAGACGAAGTGTGCCCGCGGGTCGAAGCTCGCGCTCGCCGCCAGCTGCTCGTAGAGCACGCGATCGGCATCGCTGACCACGCTCGGCACGACGATCTGCACGATCCCGTACAGGTCACCGTGGCTGCCGTGCTCGCCGCTGCGCGGGTGTGGCAGGCCGCGTCCCGGCAGCCGCAGGTGCTGTCCCGCACGGGTCCCGGCTGGCACGCGCAGTCGCACCGGGCCACCGGGGGTCGGCACCTCGACCGTCGTGCCGAGTACGGCTTCCCACGGAGCGAGCGGCAGGTCCAGGTACAGGTCGTGGCCGTCGGCGCGGTACCACTGGTGAGGCCGCAGGCTGATGTTCAGATACAGGTCGCCTGGCCGCCCGCCATTGGCGCCCTTGCCGCCCTTGCCCGGCACCCGCAGGCGCTGCCCATCGCTCGCGCCGCGCGGAATCCGCGCCTTGAACGACTGCGGCACGCGTCGCAGGCGGCCGTGCTCGTCGTACTCCTGGAGATTCAGTTCCAGGTCGACCTGCGTACCCTGGTAGGCCTGTTCGATCGTGATCGGCACCGCAACCTCGTAGTCCATGCCGGGCCTCGGCCGGCTGGCACCGGCGCGGCCACGTCCGGCGTGCAGCTGTGCGAACAGGTCCGCCAGATCGAGATCCTCGGCCGAGAATGCCCCGGCATCGAAGCGCGTGCCCCAGTCCGGCGGTGGCTGGAATTCCTCGCCCGGCTGGTGCGCGCCGAGCTGGTCGTAGGCGGCTCGCTTCTGCGGATCCTTCAGGGTCTGGTACGCCTCGGCTACCGCCTTGAACTGCTCCTCGGCGTCGGGCTCCTTGGATACGTCCGGGTGATACTTGCGCGCGAGGCGCCGGTAGGCCTGCTTGATGTCCTCTTCGCTCGCTCCGCGCTCGAGGCCCATCGTCGCGTAGTAATCCTTGTATTTCATGCTGGGTCTAGCATAGCGCCAGCCCAGCGCACGTGTCAGGACCGACGCCCGGAGCGTAGAATCCTCCCGCTGCGTGCGGTACGCGCCACGCCGAACCCATGAGCGATCGGGCCAGCGATCGGGCGCGGGGGTTCTTCCAGTTGATTCGGGCCACAGTCCTCGAGGAGGCCGGCATGACGACGTTGCGCAATGCCCTGATCGCGTGCACCACCGCCGCAGTCCTGGCGGCCTGCGGCTCGGACAGCACTACCGGGACCAGCGCGACCAGCACCGCGCGCGGCACGCTGCAGGAGTCGCCTCCATTGCGCATCGCATCCGTGGACGCGCCGACCCTCAAGGCACAGCTCGGCGCGACGGCTTCCGGCGCGCAGCTGCTGCAGCTGGCGGGCGCCCCGAGCTGCGGCGTGGACTTCTACGACATCGCCTTCTGGACCGTCGGCAGCGCCGGGGAGACGACCGAGTCTTCGGCCGCGCTGATGGTGCCTACCGGGGCCGCGCCGCTGTGCTCCGGTCCGCGCCCGATGCTGCTGTACGCCCATGGCACCCAGACCGACCGGTCGGCGAACATGGCCGACATCACGAATCCCGCGAACACCGAAGGCGCGCTGGTCGCCGCGATGTTCGCGGCGCAGGGATACATCGTGCTCGCGCCGAACTATGCCGGCTACGACATCTCGACCCTCGGCTACCATCCGTTCCTGTACGCGACGCAGCAGTCGGGCGAGATGATCGATGCGCTGGCGGCGGCGCGTACCGCGCTGCCCACGACCTTCGCGTCGACCACCAGCGACAGCGGCAAGCTGTTCATCACCGGGTATTCGGAGGGCGGCTACGTCGCGATGGCGACGCAGCGTGCGCTGCAGCTCGCCGGCAAGACCGTCACGGCCGCGGGCCCGATGTCCGGACCCTATGCGCTGGAGGCCTTCGGGGATGCGGTGTTCGGCGGCAGCGTGAATGTCGATGGCACCATCTTCGCGCCCCTGCTGACGACCAGCTACCAGCATGCCTACCAGAACATCTATAGCGCGACCACCGACGTCTACAGCGCCACCTACGCTGCCGGCATCGACACGCTGCTGCCGAGCAATACGCCGATCGCGACGCTGCTGGCCGCGAACAAGCTGCCGCAGACCGCGCTGTTCCAGTGCACCGCGGTGGCGCCGGCCACCTGCCCATTCGGCTTCGGCAATCCCTACCTGATCAACCTCAGCTACCAGTCCAGCTATCTGCAGGACGCCGCCGGGAACCCGGACGGCGCGCTCGCCAATCCACCGGCCGCCGGCGCGCCGCTGGCGACGCATGCGCCGACGCAGCCACTGCGCAAGGCGTTCTACCTGAACGACATGCGCAACGGCGGCTGGGTGCCGAATGCACCGACGCTGATGTGCGGCGGCGGCCAGGATCCGACCGTGTACTTCAGCGTCAACACCGGCACGATGGCCGCGCACTGGGGGGTCCTGCCGCTGCCGCCGGGCCTGATCAACGTGCTCGACCTGAATGCCACGCCGGCGGGGAATTTCGCGCTGGTGCAGGGCGCGTTCCAGCAGAGCCAGGCCCAGCAGCTCGCGTACTACGAATCGGCTGCCGGCGGCAGCCTCTCGCCGTCCGCGGCGCAGGCGCTGATCACCCAGAACTACCACGAGTCCGTCGCGCCGTTCTGCACGCTCGCGGTGCGCTACTTCTTCGCCAATTTCTGAGGAGTCCGGCCATGACCCAGCCACAGTCGCGCACCCTCGCGGCCGCGCTCGTCCTGATTGCCGCCTGCGTCGCGCCCGGCTCCGGATGCGAGGCGGACGAGGTCGCGAGCAATGCCCTGCGCATCGGCTTCTACGACGTGTTCTATCACGCGAGTGCCGGGGACATCGGCGGACCCTACGTGCCGGCGGGGCTGAACCTCACCGTCAAGGACGTGCAGACGCTGTACGTCGCCTACATCCGGCGTCTGTCCCCGCGCTGGGAGGTCGAGCTCGCCTTTGGCCTCCCGCCCACCACCCGCACCTACGGCAAGGGTCCGGCCACGGTGGGCTCGGTGCCCTACGATGGCGTCGAGCTCTCGACCGCGAAGTGGTTCGCGCCCACCGTGCTGGTCAACTACAAGCTGCTGGACGAGACCTGGCCGGTGCGGCCCTATATCGGCGCCGGCATCAGCTATGTGTACTTCTATGACCGGCAGTCCACGACCGGCGGCAACGCCGTCAGCGGTGGCCCGACCAGCCTGTCGCTGCCTTCATCGACCGGACCTGCGGCCACCGTGGGCGTAGGCTGGCAGGTCGCGCGCCACTGCACGATCAATGCGTCCTATTCGTTCACGCAGGTCCGGACCGAACTGACCGCCAACACGGATGGGATCATCCGCCAGACTCACGTGAGCTTCGGGCCGCAGGCGCTGGTCGTCGCGGTGGGCTATCAGTTCTGAGCGGGGCGGGCCATGCTGCCGGACAGGAAGTCCTCGATGGCGTGCAGCATCTGAACGCGATCCTCGGGCGGAATGATCTGGTGATCCGCGCCCTTGAACTCGATGTAGCGATACGGCTTGCCCGCGGCCTTTAGCGCTGCGGCCATGGCCCTGGACTGCTCGACCTCGACCTGCGGGTCCAGAGTGCCGTGAAACATCAGCACCGGTATCGTCACGTCCTGTGCGTGCCGACGCGGCGAGTCGGCCTTCAGCTTGGACGACATCGTCCCGATCTGTTCGCGCGAGACCGCGCTGCCGACGAAGAAATTCTCCTGCTCGAGCAGCAGGCCGAGATCGCTGACTCCGGCAATGCTGACGGCGCAACGGAACAGTCCACTGTCGCGTACCGCACCGAGCAGTGCCGCGTACCCGCCAAAGCTCCAGCCGACGATCGCGACGCGGTGCGGATCGGCGATCCCGCTGCTGATGGCCCAGCGTGCCCCGTCGACGATGTCGTCGTAGGTCAGGCCGCCCCAGTCCTGGTGTGCGGCCTGGTACCAGTCGTGGCCGAAACCGCCCGAGCCGCGGAAGTTCATCTGCAGCACCGCGTAACCGCGGCTTACCAGAAACTGCTGCAGGAAGAAGTACTGGCGGGAATCGCGCGCGATCGGTCCGCCGTGCGGCATCACGATCAGCGGCAACGGCCCGGGCGGCGCATCCAGTGGCTTGGTCAGGTAGCCGGGAATACTCGTTCCATCGCGCGCCGGGTAGCTGATCGGCTGCATGGGGGCGAGCGCATCGGGGTCGAGCGCGGGGTTGCTCCGGCCGATGGCGGTCAGCTTGCGCGTCTTCGTATTGAGCAGGAACCAGACTCCGGGCTGCACGTCGGCGCTCGCGCGCACGACGCACAGCGACAGGTCGGTCGTGCAGTCCACGATCCGGTTGCTCGTGTCGGACAGCGCCATGTCCAACTGCTGCATGATCGGCCGCAGGCGCGGGTGCGTATAGAACGTCCGCGGCCGGTCGGTCTCGTAGGAGACGCCGATGAGCTCACCGTCCTTCAGGAGCTGCGCGCCGGAAACATCGACGCTGTCGTTCGCGTAGACCAGCTGCGGCAGCTGCACGTCGTTCAGGTCGATCAGCCACAGCGCATCGCGGCCCCGGGAATCGCCGATCGCGTATGCGCGCGTCGGCTCCGCCGCGTCGATCGCGATCGGTGTGCGCAGCTCGCCCTTCATGAAGGCCTCGTACTTGAGCAGGTGGTGCCACGTGTCGGTGCCGCCACTGCGCACGAAGTACTGGACGGTCTTGGATCCGGCCTCGAGCCCAACCCCCACGCGTGGCGTGCCGTGGAAGTCCGACAGGTAGGTCCCAATCGGTGGGTACGCATGCATCAGCACGCGTAAGGCGCCGTTGACGACGTTGAGTTCGAACACACCCGGGGCGCCATGGGTACTCGCATTGCCTATGTAGGCGCCCTCGGATCCGGCCCTCTGCAGCGCCGAACCCGCCAGCAGGTTCTCGTCCGCCTGGATCAGTACCGTATCGGGCTTGCCGGAGTGCCAGTCCAGGATACGGTCCTGGAACTGACCGGTCGCCTGGTCCGAGTTCTGCAGCAGCACGAGCAGGTGGGTCCCATCAGCGTCCACGGCGACCAGTCGCGTAGCGGTGTACAGCACGACAAAATCGTTGCCGATGCCGCGATAGCCGCACAGCAATCGCGTATCGGTCGCCCAGCTGCACCAGCTGAGCTCGAATTTTCCCGGCGAATCGGCGAGAACCAGCTTCGGCGGAGTCTGCGGGGACTGCAGGTCATAGACCATCGCGACGTGATGCGCCTGGCGCAGCGTGATCACCGCCAGGTAGTGGCCATCCGGGGAAATGGCCGCATCCGACAGCGCGTTGTCCGCAGCGAACGCCTCGATCGGAATCGGCGCGGCCGGCGCGCGTTGCGCCGTGGCGGCCATCAGGCACCAGAGCACGGACACGGCGATGGCGATGGCGATCGCACGCGATTTCATCCCGACACCCTCAAGGACGGTCATTGTTATTGCGGCGTAGTGTAGCCCGATATTCGGGCCCACTGAACGCCTCGCCAGGGGCGTCGAGGCGGTAGCGCACGCCTCAGGTCAGGCGGTTCAGTCCGTTGTAGGCCGCGACCCGGTAGGCCTCGGCCATGGTCGGGTAGTTGAACGTGGTGTCGATGAAGTAGCGGATGCTGTTCAGGTCGGTGCTCGCCATCACGGTCTGGCCGATATGCACGATCTCGGCCGCGCCGTCGCCGAAGCAATGCACGCCGAGCAGCTGCAGGGTCCCGGTGTGGAACAGGATCTTGAGCAGGCCGATGCGCTCGTTGGTCATCTGGGCACGCGCCAGGTTCTTGAAGCTCGCGCGTCCGACCTCGTACGGGATCTTGCGTTCGAGCAGCTCGCGCTCGGTGAGCCCTACCGAGGAGATCTCCGGCAGCGTGTAGATGCCGCTCGGGACCAGGTCCGCGCGGTGCGGCGGTTCGGTCGGATCGAGGATGTGGCGCGTGGCACGGCACCCCTGCACGTAGGCGGCGCTGGCCAGCGACGGGTGGCCACTGACGTCGCCCGCCGCGTAGATGTGCGGCAGCGCGGTCTGGTAATACTCGTTGACGGCGATGTGCCCGCGGGCGTTCGGCACGATCCCGATGGCCTCGAGGTTCATGCCGTCCGAATTGCCGATGCGGCCGGTGGCCCAGAGCAGCAGGTCGCTGCGGATACGCCTGCCGGTATCGAGCTCGAGCACCACGTCGGTGTCGCGCGTCTCGAGCTTCGCGAACTGCTCGCCGTGCCGGATCACGCAGCCCTGCTCGTGCAGATGGTAGGACAGCGCTTCGGCGATCTCGTCGTCGAGGAAGCTCAGCAGCTGGCGCTGGGTGTTGACCAGAGTGACCTTGCAGCCCAGGCCGAGGAAGATCGACGCGTACTCGCAGCCGATCACGCCGCCGCCGAAGATCGTCACGGCGAAGGGATTGTGCTCGTAGTGCAGGATGCTGTCGCTGTCGCGGATCCGGGGGTGCGAGAAATCCAGCTCTGGCGGATGGTACGGGCGCGAGCCGCTGGCGATCACGATGTGGCTCGCGCTGATGCGTCGCGGCACGCCGTGTCCCGGCTGGTCGGGACGCACCTCGATCGTATGCGGATCGAGGAACCACGCACCGCCGGCGAACACGGGCACCTCGTTGCGCTCGTAGAAGCGCAGGCGGCTCGTTACCTGCGTCTCGATCACGCCCTTCGCATTCTTCAGCAGCTGGGGATAGTCGACGTGCAACGCATGCCGCAGCGACTTCAGCAGCGGATTATGTTGGGTTTCGCGCAGCGTCCGGACCGCCTGCCGCAGCGCCTTGCTCGGGATCGTGCCCCAGTGCGTGCAGCCCCCGCCGACTTCCAGGTAGCGCTCGACGACCGCGACCCGGCGATGGCTCTTGGAGGCCATCATGGCCGCACCTTCGCCGGCGGGACCCGTGCCGATCACGATGATGTCAAATTGATCCACGATGCAATGGTGTCATTTTTTCCACCGGCGTAGTGTGCTGCGCCGCGCAGCTTCATGCGTTTGTCACATCCGGCCGGCAATCTAGTTCCTTGATTTGATTCGGGTAAAGGTAGCCGGACGATGACGACGCTGGATCTGGTCTACTTCAACGCGGGAGGCGGCCATCGTGCCGCCGCACTGGCCCTGGAGGCCGTCTGCCGGGAGCGGCGGCTGCCCTGGAACCTGCGCCTGGTCAATCTGCTGGAAGTCCTCGATCCGAAGGACGCGTTCCGCAGTGCGACTGGAATGGCGATGGAGGACTACTACAACCGCCGTCTGGCCCGCGGCTGGACCATCGGACTGCGCCAGGAACTCAAGTTGCTGCAGGGCATCATCCGGCTGGCTCACCGTCCGATCACGCGGCAGCTGCGCCAGTACTGGCAGCGGACGCGGCCGGACATGGTCGTGTCGCTGATCCCGAACTTCAATCGCGCGATGTACCAGGCCGTCACGGGCGCGCTGCCCGGCGTGCCGTACGTGACGATCCTGACCGACCTCGCGGACTACCCACCCAATTTCTGGATCGAGTCCGGGCAGGCACAGCACCTGGTCTGCGGCACCGCGAAGGCGGTGTCCCAGGCGCGCGCCGCCGGCTACCCGGAATCGCGCATCCACGCGACCTCGGGAATGATCCTGCGACCGGACTTCTACCGCGATGCGCCGATCAACCGCAGCGCCGAGCGCAGCCGGCTCGGACTGGATCCCGATCGCGTGACCGGCATCGTGATGTTCGGCGGGCACGGCTCCAAGGTCATGGAACAGATCGGCAGGCAGCTCGATGGTACGCAGCTGATCATGGCGTGCGGCCACAATCGGGCGCTGGCCGACCGGCTGCGCGCGATGCGCTGTGCCGCTCCGCGCCTGGTGCTGGAGTTCAGTCCCGACATTCGCCACTACATGCAGCTGTCCGATTTCTTCATCGGCAAGCCGGGCCCCGGCAGCCTCAGCGAGGCCGTGCAGCAGCGCCTTCCGGTCATCGTGGTGCGCAATTCATGGACCATGCCGCAGGAACGCTACAACACCGACTGGGTTCGCGACCACGGCCTGGGGATGGTGCTGCGCAGCTTCCGCAACATCGCTCCGGCGGTGCAGGAGCTGTCCGGCCGGCTCGGAGAATTCGGCGCCCGCGTCCAGCAGATGCGCAATCACGCGGTATTCGAGATTCCGGACATCCTCGCGAACATCCTGGCGCGACACCGGACGGCCGCGCGACGCCCCGTCATGCCGGCGGCGCATCCGGCGCAGCTGCAGGTGCATTAGGCGGCGCGGCGGCCGGCGCCGCGGGCACGCGCAGCAGCGGCCGGCCCATGCGCACCTGCGTGCCATCACCGATGCCGTCCACAAGGCGGAACCCCGGCGGTGCAAACACGATGATGGTGGAACCGTGCTCGAACCAGCCCATCTCCTGACCCTTGGACAGTGCACAGTCGCACCGGATCACGTTCGGACCGCGGTAGCGCAGGTGCAGCAATACGTCGAGGAAGCGCAGCCGGATGCTCGCCACCAGTACCGCGGCCACCGGCACCAGCGTGAGCAGGGCGCCAGAGGGCGTGAGCCGGCAGCGTATGATCGCGCGCTCGTTGCGGCAGAACAGCCGCTCGACCCGACGCAGCGCGATCGGATTCACGTTCCAGGTGTCGCCCGAAACGTAGGTGACCTGCTCGACCCGGCAGTCGTACGGGGCATGGAAGCGGTGGTACATCGCCGACGTCAACCGCAGAGTGACGTACGCCCCGCGCTCGTACCGGGTGACGAGCTCCGGATCGGCCAGCAGATCGATGAGCCGGTAGGCAGACCCCTTGGCCTGCAGCAGCATCCCGTCGCTGACCTCGCCGCAGGCTCCGACGATCGCATCGCAGGGACTCGTCACCACAGCCGGATCGGCATCGACCGGACGCGCGCCGTCCTTCAGCTCGCGGGTGAAGCAGGCGTGCAGGCTGCGGAAGCGGGACTGCTTCGCGTCGCGCAGATCGAGGTCGGTGAACAGCCGCCACAGCGCAATGCTGGCGGCCGCGAGCCAGGGCTGCTCGATGCGGCTGAACCACCCCATCAGCCGCGTCAGCGTGCGCCTCGGGATGCGGTTGGTGAGCAGGAAGTTCAGGTCCTCCTGCTGCAGGATTTTTGCGAGCGTCGCGCGTAACATCATCCGCCCGCCATGCGATTCCATTCCATTGTCTCCAGAGGGCCGCCGTGAACGGCACGATCATCGGGCTGCGCCCTTGCGGCCGCCATACTGTTGCTGCTGCAGCGCGCCCGGCAGCGCCTGGCGCTGTCGCGCGCCAAGCACCGCTCGCTGGCCGGGCACGCGCGCATGGCGCGGCGCATCGCCGCGCTGGTGCCGTTCTACGAGTATGACGAGGCGCAGTTCTTCCGCGCCGACGACGCGCCGGCGGCCGTCGCCGCAGCAGCGGCGCGCGGGCTTCCTGCGGCTCGCGGCGCTGTTCCAGCGAGCGCTTCGCGCGCACGGCGCAGCTGACCGCCGAAGTGCCGCCGGAGGTCGCCGACCTGCAGTTCACCGCGCGCTACCGCGTGCCGTTCCAGTTCAGCCGCCTCGTGCGCTCAGCATCTCGGCGGCCGGCTCCTTCGTGGCCGCCTCCTCCGGGCGCACGGTGACCGACCTGGACGGCAATCGCTTCTACGACCTGACCGGCTCCTACGGCGTCAACGTGTTCGGCTACGACTTCTACAAGGACTGCATCGACCGGCGGCAGCGAGCGGGTGCGCGAGCTCGGACCCGTGCTCGGCGCCTATCACCCGGTCGATCGCCTACAACGTGCACCGCCTGCGCGAGATCTCCGGGCTCGACGAGGTGTCGTTCCACATGTCGGGCACCGAGGCGGTGATGCAGGCGGTGCGGCTCGCCCGCTACCACACGCGGCGCCGCTACCTGGTGCGCTTCTGCGGCGCCTATCACGGCTGGTGGGGCGACGTGCAGCCGGGCGTCGGCAATCCGGTCGCCGGCGCGCGACACCTACACGCTCGCGGAGATGAGCGAGCGCGACGCTGCGCGTGCTGCGCAGCCGGCGCGACATCGCCTGCGTGCTGGTCAATCCGCTGCAGGCGCTGCATCCGAACGCGGGCGCGCCGGCCGACTCCTCGCTGGTCGACAGTTCGCGCAAGGCGCATTTCGACCGCGCCGCCTACGCGGCACTGGCTGCGGCAGCTGCGCGAGGTGTGCACGCAGCGCGGCATCGTGCTGATCTTCGACGAGGTGTTCGTCGGCTTCCGGCTCGCCCCGGGCGGCGCGCAGGAATATTTCGGCGTGCGCGCCGACCTGGTGACCTACGGCAAGACGCTCGCCGGCGGCCTGCCGGTCGGCGTGCTGTGCGGCGCGCGCGCGACTGATGCGGCGCTTCCGCGACGACCGGCCGGCCGACATCTGCTTCGCCCGCGGCACCTTCAATTCCCATCCCTACGTGATGGGCGCGATGTACGAGTTCCTGCACCGGCTCGACAGCGCGGAGATCCGCGCGCTCTATCGGCGACCTGGATGCGCGCTGGGACGGCGCGCGGCAGCAGCTCAACGAGCGGCTGCGCGGCCGAGGAGCTGCAACGTGCGGGTGGCCAACCTGTCCTCGATCTGGACGGTCACGCTACCCGCAGCCGTCGCGCTACAACTGGATGCTGCAATACTACCTGCGCGCGCAGGGCCTGGCGCTGAGCTGGGTGGGCACCGGCCGGCTGATCTTCAGCCTGGACTACACCGACGCCGAATTCGCCGAGGTCGCCGAGCGCTTCGTCGCGGCGGCCCGGCAGATGCAGGCGGACGGCTGGTGGTGGCGCACGCCGGAGCTCACCAACAAGTCCATCAGGCGCCGCGTGCTGAAGGAGCTTATTCGGGCTGCGGTTCGGCGTGGGAGTGGATCATCGGATCGATCACCTCGCCCCGCAGCAGGTAAAGCGGCGCCCGGTAGTACAGCATGATGTCGTGGAACGGGTCCGTGATGATCTTGGTGAGCCAGACCAGACCTGTCTGCACGTCCTTGATGAAGAACAGCTGAACCGTGCGGAAGATCAGGCCGCCGAAGCCGATGGCGAGCCAGATCTGGCCGACATGTCCGATGAACTCCGCGCGGGTCGGATGCGCCGGGAACAGGCCGAGGAGCGTCGGATCGAGCCACAGCACTGCCGGCGAGAGCGCCCAGATCGCCAGCAGCACGATCTTGCGGCGCAGGTTGTAACCGACCTTGATCTGCTCCTTGTATTCATGCGTCGCGTGGTTGACCGCGTCGTAGCCCTTGGGCTCGAAGAAGAAGTGGCCGGCCTGCCGGCTGACCATCGCGAACAGCCAGCCGATGAAGCCGGATGCGGCCGGATTGCGGAACACCGCGACGTACGCCGCCAGGAAGCTCATCGCGCTGACCAGGTGCAGGGACTGGTTGATCCTGCTGTGGTGGTAGTAGCGATGATCGTCCCAGCGTTGGGTGCGCAGTGCACTCAGGAAGCTTTGCATGGTCGTTTCCTTCTGGCCTCGGGCCCGTGACAGTGGCTACGAAGCAAATATATGGATATCATGACGACAGTATTACAGCGGCCCCGGCACGCAACCGCCGCCAGTGGGGCGAATCACCTCGCTAAGCCGCCGCCCCGATCGGAAATGCAGACTCTACCGTCAAGCCAGCCGCTGCGACTTGACCGTGTTCGAAGTACTGAATTCGGTCAAGATTCGTTCATCCATCGTTCACAAGCCGGCACCACGGGCACCGGCGCGCGGGCACGGAACTGCGTCACGAAACGGGCCTGAAGCGAGAATCCGCTATGCTTACCCCGATGTCCGGCACTCCTTCCGTCCACGGGTCGCGCACCCCGCCCGAGCCCGACTTCCAGTACGACATCGGCGACGCGGACGACTCGCTGGAGCAGATGCGCACCCTGAACGCGCGCTTTGGCGACATCTACCGCATCTACTCACCCTCGCGCGCGCGTCACGTCTATGTCATCAACCATCCCGACGACGCGCGGCGCGTGCTGGTCAGCAACCACGCCAACTACGCCCGCGGCTTCGGCCTCGACCGTGTCCGCGTGCTGCTCGGCAACGGCCTGGTGACCAGTGACAACGAACTGTGGCGCACGCAGCGCTACCTGATGCAGCCGCTGTTTCACCGGCGCGTCGTCACGCGCTTCGGCGAGCTCATCGATGCCGTCACGGAACGGCTGATCGCGCGCTGGGAACGACACCTGGCGGGCAACGAGCCGGTCAACGTGACCGACGAGATGAGCGAAGTGACGCTCGAATTCATCCTGCGCGCGATATTCGGCACCGACCTGGACCGCCTGACCGAGACGCTGGGCCACAACCCGTTCTGGCTGGTCGCGAACAATCCCGAACGCAACCTGAGCTTCGCCTCGCAGTTCTACCAGCTGCGCCGCCTGGTCGCGGATCTGGCGCGCCGGCGGCGCGAGGATCCGGCCGAGCACTTCGACTTCCTCGGCATGATGCTCGGTGCACGCGCGAAGGGCACCGGAGCCCCGATGGGCGAGCGCGAACTGGTCGATGAAGTCATGACGCTGATCATCGCGGGACACGAGACCGCCGCCAGCGGGCTCAATTCGGCGTGGTACCTGCTCTCGCAGCACCCGGAGGCCGAGGCGCGCCTGCACGCCGAGATCGACGCCGCCGCCGAGCAGCGCGCACCGAGCCTTGGCGCCACCGAGTCGCTGGTATTCACGCGTGCCGTCGCCAGCGAGGCGTTGCGCCTCTATCCGCCGGTATGGCTCATGTCCCGCACCGCGAGGGGCCCGGACGTGCTGGCCGGCTGCGAGATACCGGCGGGCGCCGACGTGCTGCTGAGCCCGTACCTCGTACACCGGCACCCGGAATTCTGGAGCGAGCCGGAATCCTTCCGTCCGGAACGCTTCGCGCTGGATCCCGATGCCGGTCGCGCCCGCTGCGCGTACATTCCCTTCGGCGCCGGTCCGCGCCACTGCATAGGCGAGACGCTGGCGCTGTACGAAATGTGCATGCATCTGTACAAGGTCGCCCGCCGGTACCGGCTGCGTGGTCCGATGGGGCTCGGCATCGAACTGGAAGCGCTGGTCAACCTGCGCACGCGCCATCCGGTCATGATGCAGCTCGAGCGACGCTGAGCCGGCGGCAGCTGATGGACGGACAGCAGCCTCCCGAGCCACCGGACTCCGACCCGGACCCGCGGCGCCGCGCGCTGCTGGGCCTGCTGCTGGTCGTGCTGTTCGTGATCACCGGCCTGGCTCTCGCGCGCGTGCTCAAGAATGTCTCGCGGCTCCAGGACTGCGTGATGTCGGGACGCACCAATTGCGCACCGATCGAATCCCCGGCGCCGGGTGGCTGATCGCGCCAGCCACTCGACGCACCGTACGCCCCCAACGTCCCCGTGGGCTCCCCGGATCGGATGGACTTTCCGCACTCGGATGGCCAGAATCCGGTCCGTTCGCACAAGAATTCGTACGGCAACGAGCCATCGTCGGGGGGAATGCCCATGAGAATGAAGCCACTGCTGGCCTGCCTTGCGCTGTCGCTTCCAGCGCTCGCGCTGGCACAGTCGGAAGTCCCCGAGATTCCGTTCGATTCGGTACCGGATTTCCTGAAGCTGCCGACCGACCTGTATCTCGGCGAGGTCGCCGGCATCGCGGTGAACTCCAGGCACCATATCTTCGTGTTCACCCGTGGCAACACCACGGGTCCCGCGTACGGCGCCGCAGCGGCGGAGCTGCTGGAGTTCGACGCCTCCGGCAAATACCTGCGCGAGATCGGGCACAACCTGTACGCGTGGTCGTTCGCGCACGCGGTTCGCATCGACCGCAACGACAACATCTGGGTTGCCGACAAGGGCTCGGACGTGGTCGTGCGCTTCACACCGGAGGGCCGGGTCAGCATGGTGTTCGGCCGCAAGGCGGAAGCCTCCGATGAGAACGCGCATCCGCTCGAGCATCCGCGCCCGCCGCTGCCGCCGGTCGACGGGATGTTCCGCCAGGTCACCGACATGGCCTGGGACTCCAACGGCAACACGTATATCAGCGACGGCTACATCAATTCGCGCGTCGCCAAGTTCGATCGCGATGGCAACTGGGTAGGATCGTTCGGCGAACCCGGTGCCGGTCCGGGCCAGCTCAACACGCCGCATTCGATCGCCATCGACAACCAGAACCGGATCTACGTCGCGGATCGCGGCAATGGCCGCATCCAGGTCTTCGACACCGACGGCAAGCTGCTGCAGACCATCCGGATCGACGTGCCGGCGCCACCGAATGCGCCGGTCGCGATCGGCAACCGGCCGAGCGAGAGCGCCGGGGGGGCCAAAACGATGCAGCCCGGGGCCCCGTGGGCGCTGTGCATCACCCCGGGACCGACGCAGTATCTTTATGCGTCGGATGCGTATCCGGGCCGCATCTACAAGCTCACGCTCGACGGCAAGGTACTCGGATGGCTTGGCGGGTCCGGCCGGACGCTGAAGAAATTCGGCTGGATCCATGAGATCGCCTGTCCGTCGGAGAACGAGCTGTACGTCGGAGAGCTGCTGAACTGGCGGGCGCAGAAGCTGCTGCTGCACCCGAAGTAAGCACCCGAAGTGAAGAGACGCGGCTGACACAGAACCGGGCGGGCAGGTGTCATACTGGGCCGCTATCGTCGAGCGATGGCAGACCCCGACGCCTATGCGCTCGCCAGCATCGTCCTGTACAGCCGGCTCTGGGCTGAACTGGAACGACTGCACGCCGCGGT
>CAWIQV010000010.1:0-4027 GCA_963838275.1 uncultured Gammaproteobacteria bacterium
CTCTCTCTCTCTCTCTCTCGACCCCGCCCTCGTCGCGCCTCGAGGGCGTGACCTTGAGCACCAGCAGCGCTCCGGCCTTCTCGCTCTCGGCCAGGTACAGGTGCGAGACCGAGCCGCGCGCCAGCAGCCGCGCGCGCCGGTAGCCCGGGATGTGGGCCTCGCCAAAGCGCCGGGACTCGAGCGCGGCCGGGGAGATGCGCCAGTCCGCCAGCTCGCGGCGGTGCTCGCGCGCCGCGGCTTCGAGCAGTTCGACCAGCTGCTGGTGGCCGATGCGGTTCTTGACGAGCACGCCGCAGGCGCCGGCTTCGAGTGCCCGCTCGCGCAGCTGGGCATTCTCGCGCTCGAGCAGGAACAGGACCGGCGCGAATCCCGGCCGCGCGCGCAGTTCCTTCAGATCCTCCAGCCCGAGGCCGGGCCCCGGATGCGCCGAGAGCAGCACGGCGTCGTAGCCCTGCGCCAGGAACTCCGCGGGCAGCGCTCCGGCCTTGTGCGGCGGATGCAGCCGCACCTCGGCATCGCTCCAGTGACAGCTGAGGTGATGCCGGATCAGGGTTCCGACATTCGGATCGTCCTCGACCAGCAGCAGGCGCAAGGGCGACGGCTTCGAGCGTGGAAACGCGGGCGGCTGGCTTCAGGGCCCCGGGACGGCCTTCAGGCCCGCGCGGGCGTGGCGACGGCGGCTGCGCGCCTCGTCCGAACGCATGCGCTGCAGGCGGTCCAGGTACTCGAACGTCACGTCGCCCGTGACGTATTCGCCGGAGAAGCACGAGGTGTCGAACTCCTCGATCTTCGCGTTGTCGTGCCGGCAGGCTGCCACCAGGTCCTCGAGCTCCTGGTAGACCAGCCAGTCAGCACCGATCACCTGCGCGACTTCCTCGGCGCTGCGTCCCGCCGCCACCAGCTCGTCGGTCGCCGGCATGTCGATGCCGTAGACATTCGGAAAGCGCACCGGCGGCGCCGCCGAAGCGAAGTAGACCTTGCGCGCACCGGCCTCGCGCGCCAGGTCGATGATCTGCGCGGAGGTCGTGCCGCGGACGATCGAATCGTCGACCAGCAGCACGTTCTTGCCGCGAAACTCCAGCTCGATCGCGTTCAGCTTGCGGCGCACCGAGCGCTCGCGCTGTTCCTGGCCCGGCATGATGAAGGTGCGGCCGATGTAGCGGTTCTTGTTGAACCCCTCCCGGTACTTGATGCCGAGCAGGTGCGCCATCTGCAGCGCGCTGGTCCGGCTGGTATCGGGCACGGGGATGATCACGTCGATGTCGTGATCCGGGTGCTCGCGCAGGATGCGCGCGCCGAGCTTCTCGCCCATGCGCATGCGCGCCCGGTAGACCGAGATGTTGTCGATGATCGAATCGGGGCGCGCGAAGTAGACGTACTCGAAGATGCACGGCGTATGGCGCACCGTGGCCACGCACTGCTGCGAGTGCAGGCGGCCCTGCTCGTCGATGAACACGGCCTCGCCGGGCGCGACGTCGCGCACCAGCTCGAAGGAGAGCATCGCGAGCGCTACGCTCTCGGAGGCCAGGATGTACTCGGTACCGCGCGCCGTGCGGCGCTGCCCGATCACGAGCGGCCGGATGCCGTTCGGATCGCGGAATCCGAGGATGCCGTGGCCGATCACCATCGCGACCACCGCGTAGCCGCCGCGGCAACGGCGGTAGACCGCGCTCGCGGCCGCGAAGATGTCGGCCGGAGTCACCCGGGGCGTGCCGACGCGCTGCAGCTCCGAGGCGAACACGTTGAGCAGCACTTCGGAGTCCGATTCGGTGTTCAGGTGCCGGCGGTCCTCGCGGATCAGCACCTCGGCGAGTTCGGCCGCATTGGTCAGGTTGCCGTTGTGCGCGAGGCAGATGCCGTACGGCGCGTTGACGTAGAACGGTTGCGCCTCGGAAGCGCTGTCGCAGCCCGCGGTCGGGTAGCGTACGTGGCCGATGCCGACCTGGCCGGCCAGCTCGAGCATGTGCTGCTGCTCGAACACGTCGCGCACCAGTCCGTTGCCCTTGTGGGAGCAGAGCCGGCCCTCGTGGGCCGTCATGATGCCGGCGGCGTCCTGGCCGCGGTGCTGCAGCACCGTCAGGGCATCATAGAGACGCTGGTTGACCGGGCTGGTACCGACGATACCGACGATGCCGCACATGCTGGTGCCGTACTACCTGTGGCTTTCAGGTTTCTATTTTACGCTCACCCACCAGCGCGCGCAGCACATTCGCAGGATGCTCGGCGTATGGCACCAGCATGGATCCGCGCCACCAGCTCTCGCGGTCCAGCCGCAGCGCGTGGCCACCGATCATCAGCAGTCCCACCACCACGGCGCTGCGCAGCAGCCCGAACAGCCCGCCGAGCGAACGGTCGAGCGGGCTGAACAGCGACAGGCGCACGAACATCGTGACGATGCCGCCGATCAGCGTGCCCGCGACCAGCACCACGACGAAGATCAGCACGCGCGCGGCCCAGAGCCGCAGACCCGCCTGCGCGAGCAGTCCGCCCAGGTAGGGCTCGAGCTGCTCGGCATAGGTCCAGGCCAGCAGGAATCCGATCAGCCAGCTCAACAGAGCAATGAGCTCGCGCAGCAGACCGCGCACGAAGCCCGCGATCACGGACACCACCACCAGTACCGCCAGCAGAATGTCAAACGTGTTCATAGTCCCAGGCCCGTGGGAAGGCCGGCCATTCTAGCGCCAGCGCCCCTCGCGACCGGACCCGGCGGCGCAGATCTGTGGCGCGCCACTCGTTTTCGGCGCCGCGGCTACGGTCCGACGATGGCGGCGGCGAAGCCCTGGGCCCGCAGCCGTGCGCGGACCGTCTCGGCGGCCGCGCGATCCGCCAGTCCCGTCAGGTGCACCCGGTACGGGCCGTTGGCGTCCGCACCGCTGATGCTGACCGCGAAGCCCTTGGACTGCGCCGCCTGCAGCAGCCGCTGCGCATTCTCGCGCTGCGCGAACAGCCCGAGCTGCACGCTCCAGCCCGCCGCAGCGGCGCTCATCGCATGCGCCGGCGTCACCGCAGGGGCAGGCGCCGGAGCCGATGGCGCCGCTACGGGCGCCACGGCGGCCGGCGGAGCGGCCGGGACCGACGCCGGCACCCCGGCCGCCACGGCAGGCGTGAGCGGCGCGGCAGCGGCAGGTGGCGGCAGGGCGGGCTGGACGGGTGCGGGCGCGCCTTCGTGTGCCGCGGAGTCCTTCAGATCGATCACATAGGAGCGCAGTGCCGGACCATCGGTGGCAGCGCGCGCGCCGGGTGGAGTCGCGTCGCGCTGGCCACGGAACAGCTCGGGCACGATCAGCACGATCAGTGCGACGAGGATCGCGGCGCCGGTCAATCGCTCCTTGAGGCGGTTTTCCATAGCTGGCGGCAGTCAGTATATCCCAAGCCATTCGAGTGCCGGCCCGACTACATGGAAGGAGCCGAACACGACCACGCGATCGCCGGATCGCGCGAGCGCGCGAGCGCGGGCACAGGCCTCCGCGACACTGCCGGTGCGCTCCACCAGGCCGCGCAGCGGTGGCAGCCGCGCCTGCAGCGCCTCGGCGCTCAAGCCCCGCGGCTCGTGCACCAGGCTGGCGAGGATCCACAGGTCGATGGCCCCGTCGAGCGCGCGGGTGATCGCCGCGGCATCCTTGTCGCTGAGCATCGAGGCGACGGCGATGGTCCGGCCCGCGACCGGGCGCGCACCAAGCGCCTGCGACAGCACCTCGGCCGCCGGCTCGTTGTGCGCGACGTCGAGGATCCACTCGACATCGCCGGGCACGCGCTGCAGCCGGCCCGGCAGCCGCATCGCGCGCATCGCGTTGGCCACGAGCAGCGGATCACAGGCACCGGGCACCTCGAGCAGCAGCAACGCGGTCAGCGCGCTGGCGGCGTTTGCGTACTGGATCGCCCCGGGCAGCGCCGGGGCCGGCAGGCCGCGCAGCTCGCAGCGGGCGCTGCGATAGTCCCAGGACTGCCCGCCGTAGCCGTCGCCATCGATCCGGATCGTGAACTCCTGGCCGGGACGCCACAGCGGACATCCCAGCGCCGCGGCATG
>CAWIQV010000011.1:0-14247 GCA_963838275.1 uncultured Gammaproteobacteria bacterium
GTCGGGTTCGCTGGCGGCCGCGTTGATGCGCTGCATGATCAGCGTCGCCAGCTCGTCCACCAGCGCCCCCACCCAGGGTGGCCGGTTGCTGTCCTCGAACTGCAGCGCGCGCCAGTCCGGCGCGTGACGCTCCAGCATCCGGTCGAGGTGGATGGGCTCACCCAGGTTCACGTGCACGGACCCCAGCCGCTGCCGCAGCCGGCCGAGACTGCGCAGCAGCCCCAGCACGGTTTCCTTGCGCTTGGGCAGGCCGGACAGCTCGCCGATGTAGGTCGGCCCCTCGAACACGCGCTCGTAGCCGAAATAGACGGGCATGAACACGACCGGCCGGCGCGGCTCGCGCAGGAAACTGCGCACGGTCATCGACAGCATGCCGGTCATCGGCGCGAGCAAGCGCCCGGTGCGGCTGCGGCCGCCCTCGATGAAGTATTCGATCGGATGACCGCGCGCCATGATGGCCGCGAGGTACTTCATGAACACGACCGTATACAGCGCGCTGCCGCGGAAGCTGCGGCGGATGAAGAAGGCGCCGCCCTTGCGCAGCAGCCGTCCCACGACCGGGAGGTTCAGGTTCAGCCCGGCCGCGACGTGCGGGATCGCGAAGCCGCGCTGGTAGATCGCGTAGGACAGCAGCAGATAGTCCATGTGGCTGCGGTGGCAGGGAACGTAGATCAGCTCGCTGCCCGCGAGCCACTTCCTGCAGCGTCTCGACGTGCGCGAACTCGATGCCGTCGTACACGCGGTTCCAGAGCCAGGTGAACAGGTGCGAGAGCAGCGTCACGAACGAATGCGAGTAGTTCGCGGCGATCTCGTTGCAGTAGCGGCGCGCCTGGAGCAGCGCCGCGCGCCGCGTCAGTTTCGGGTCCTCGCGCAGCTGCTGGGCCACGGCGGCCCGCACCGCCCGCGTGCGCAGCACCTCGGCCACGATCGTGCGCCGGTGCGACAGGTCCGGCCCGATGCGCGCCGCGCGCAGGTGGGCGAGCTGCGTGCGCAGCAGCCGGGCCGCGCGCCGGGCGGTGACCGCGGTGTCGGCATCGACCTCGATCAGGCTGCGCAGCGACACCGGCTCGCCGAGCTGCACGGTCGTGTTGCGGCCATTGACCAGCACCGTGAAGAAGCGGCGCAGGCTGCTGCCGATGACCCAATCCTCCGAGAGCAGCAGGCGGATCAGCGAACGCTCCTTCTGCGGCGCCCGGCCCCAGTAGACCGCCGCCGGCACCAGATGCACGTCGAGCGCGGGATCACGGCGCAGCGCGTCGATGAGCGTGCGCAGCAGCTCGGGCGGCCGCCGGTCGAGCCGCTGGCGCCACAGGCCCACGCTGCGACTGAGCGGAAAGGAGGCGCGGGTGCGGCCGAGCTGGCGTGCCAGCAGTCGGCGGCCCGGCCGCGGCAGCCTGGCTGCGACGCACACGTGCTGGAGTACCGCGAAATCGCTGCGACTGCGCTGCTCGAGCACGTAGCAGACCGGCACGCTGCGATCGGCGAAGCGCGCGGCGGCGTCCTCGGGGTGCAGGGTCGTACGCACCCAGAGCGAGAGCACCCGGTTCAGGACTCCCTGCATGCGACGGGTGCGGCTTCAGGCCGGGGCGAGGGGCAGGTCGAGGCCGATCAGGAAGTACTCGAACAGATACTTTATATACATGAGCTGGTCGTGCAGCTGGTGGTCGCCAGGGATCAGGTGCAGCGGCGCGTTGTACTCGCGGGCGAAGCGCTCGCTGTGCTCGAACGGCACGACCTCGTCGCGCCAGCCGTGCACGATGGTCGCGGGGCAGTCGAGCACCCGTTCGCGCAGCGGCGGCAGGCCCTCCATGTACAGCGCCGGCGCCATCAGGAACACGCCGCGGGCATGGAGCGGCGACGCCGCGGCGACCGAGACATAGCCGCCGAGGCTCGATCCGACCAGCACCAGGTCGCCCGACAGCGACTTGCAGACCGCCAGCAGCATGTCGATGCGCCCGCGGACCGTGTCGTTGCCCCGGTAATCGACGGATTCGACGTCGTAGCCCTCGGTGCGCGCGACGTCGGCCAGCGCCGTGATCTTGCGGCCCCACGGACCGCTGTCCTTGCCATGCGAGAAGACGACATAGCGATTCGCCATGCTGGAGGCACCCTTGTCACTTGCACTCGGTCACTTGCACTCGACGCCCACCGGTCACTGTTCAGCCACCGGCGCCATCCGCCGCGCGATAATACTCCGGTACGCTTGAGCCGCGATTGCGAGTGGCATAAAGTCCAGTTGCCGGCGGCCACAATAACACCCGGTACCCTGACCGCATTCCGAAGGACTCCGCCATTAGCAGCGACGAGGGCGCGGTGCGCGCACAGATCGATTGGCTGACGCTGACGCCGACCGCGCCGGCCAGCCAGGCACTGCGCGAATTCGAGAGTGCGCAGCATTCCCCGCTCGGCAAGTGGCGCTTCGCGCGTGCGACCAGCGCGCGCGCCCCGCTGCTCGCGGCCCTGCAGGTGCGCTTCGAGGAGCTGCGGCCCGGCCTGTGCCGTGCCGCGATCGACGCGCACCGCCGCGTCCGCACGGCCGACGGGGCGATCGACCCGCTCGCCGTCGGCGCGCTCGCGCAGATCACGGCCACCATGGTCGTGGAGGTCAGTGCGCCGGAGAGCATGCATTGGTGGCCGCGTGGCCTGACGATCGAGCATCTGCGGCGCGCGGAATCGGTCGTGATAGGGCTGGCGCGTCTGGACAAGACCGAATGGGCGGAAGGATCCATGGTGGGCGTGCCCGTGACGGTCAGGGACGGCACGGGCAGCGAAGTGGCCCGTGCGGTGGTCAGCTTCGCGGTAGCAGCGCGTACCAGTTGACGCTCACGGTCCGTACCGTGCTGCCTTCGGGCCGGTGTGTCACCAGGCAGGTCTGGAACTCCCCCGGGCGCGTAGCGGCGAACCCGAACAGCAGCAGCTGGCGCGCGCCGCCCGGCGGCACGGCCTCGGGCAGCTGGCCTCCGAGTCCTTCGTTGAGCCGGCCGTCGCAGATCACGAAATAGCTCTGCCGGGCGGTGCGGCCCGGGAAAGCGCCCTCTGCGGCCAAGGCCTCGAAGAACGCAGTCACCTGTGCGCGCAGCCGTTGCCACAGCGCCGGACCCTGGCGCTCGAATACGGCCCAGCGCGTGCCACGCTCGATGCTGCGCATCACGAACAGTGCGAAGCGGCGCTCGCTGAGCGAGCGCCGCTGCGCCTTGACACCAGCCTCCGCCGTCAGCGTGCGCCACGGCAGCCGCCGCCCTACGGCCGGACGCACGGCACCGAACACGTTCACGCCCGCCTGCGCCAGCCGGATGCGGTCCAGGTCATTCACGCCGCCGGCGAGCCGCAGGCCGGCACGCATCGGCGCCGACTCGCCGTCGACGCTCGCCCATACCGGAAAGCTCTCCGCGGTGCGGGCCAGCAATCCCGCAGCCGCGGCCGCCGGGCCGAACAGCTCTTCGCGTCCACGCAGCCGGTCGGTCGCGTACAGGCGCGGGTAGAACATGAGCGCGTTTTCGCTGAACAGCGGCCAGGTGCGCAGGCCGGCGAGCGCCGCCTCGGGGCCGTTCCACGCCGCCGGTGGATCGAGCAGCAGCATCGCCTGCTGCTCCCGGCACAGGCGCAGCGCGACCAGCAGCGCCGGCAGCCCCACCTCGCCTTCGCGCGTGGGCGGCGGCAGGCACAGGAAGTTGAACTCCTCGCCGTGCAACGCGAACAGCCCCGTACGCCTCGTGCTGTCGCCGATCAGGTCGTAGACCGCCAACGGGTCACCATCATCCCCGTCGGACTGCGACAGCACGTAGCCGGTGCTGGCGCGACCCACCGTGCGCAGCGAAGGATCCGGACGCCGCTCCGGCAGCGGCCCGGCCACCCGCACCAGCCGAGACTCGGACAGCGCCTGAGGCAGCGAGTGCTCGGCATCGGCGCGGATCGACACGCGCCGGAAGATCTCCTGGTCCTCGATGAACTCCGAGCCGGGAGCGCGCAGGCGCTGCACGACCAGGTTGAAGCGCTGCACGTCGGTCGCAGGGATGCCATCGTAATCGACCGCGACACGCAGGAACTCGCGGCTGCCGGGCGCGAGCCCCTTGAGCCGCAGCACCCCGCCGTCCGCCGGCAGCATCACGGTGGGAGGACGACCGCCATTGCAGACCCGCACCACGATCGCCTCGCGACCACCGTTCTCGAAGTACTGTTCGAGTGCATAGGACAGTGTCGAGGGCTGCCAGAGTCCGCCGAACACGCGGTGGTACTCATCGAAGCTGTGGATCCTGACGGGCTCGTTGACGGGGCCCTTGAGCGCCCGGCCGATGAAGGCGGTGACGGCGGTGGCGGCTCGGGCGATGGTCGCTTCGGGCCGGATGAGCCTTATGGTGTCTGTGCCGGCGGCAGTCAGCTCGGGCACGCCCTGTCCTTCTATTCCCTGGCGCGACTGTAGCACAGCGCGGCAGGCGCCACGGCGTGCCCGCAGCCGACTCGTGATCCGTCCGCGGCTCAGCCGCGCGGCGCCACGGGCGCCGGCTTGGGGCTCGGCACCGCGGCACGCGCAGTCTTCGGATCGCGCTCCGACAGCAACGGCTTGGCGCTCAGGCCGTCGGTGCCGGTATCGTCGGTACCGTCCCAGTTCGCACCATCCGGAATCCGGTTCTGCACCAGCGGCGCGTCCATCAGTTCCGCCTCGACGCTGCCGCCCGCGCCGAGCACCGGCACCGGTACGCCGCGCGGTGCGCCGGCGACGGTGGCGACGCTCGACCAGTCGATCGGCGAACCCGCATGGATCAACGCCTGGCCGCGGTTGCCGAGCAGGTGCGTGAGCAGCTTGCGCTGCGCATGCTTCCAGTCGCGCGCATCGTCCTCGAGCACCGTATACGCCTGCAGATAGAGCTGGCCACCATGCACGCCGAACAGGAACGGCTGGTTCACGACCCGCACCGACGTGCCATCGGGCACCATCGCGAACAGCTTCTCGATGTCCTCCGGGTACAGGCGCACGCAGCCGTGGCTGGAACGCAATCCGACGCCGTAGGGCTTGTTGGTACCGTGGATCAGGTAGCTCGGCCATCCGAGCTTGAACTCGTACTTGCCGAGGGGATTGTCGGGACCGGGCGGCACCACGGCCGGCAGGTCCTCGCCATTGTCATTGCGGTGGTCACGCCGCAGCGCCAGCGATGGACGCCAGACCGGATCCTTCTGGTGCGCGACGACGTGCGTCACTCCCTCGGGCGTCGACCAGCCGAGCTTGCCGATGCCGATCGGATGGGTGTAGACGACCTGCGGCTCGCCCTTGGCGTGGGGCGGGAAGTAGAACAGCCGCATGGCCGGCACGTTGATGATGATGCCGACGCGCGGCGCGTCAGGCAGCACGAAGCGCGTAGGCAGCACGATGTGCCGGCCTTCGCCCGGGATCCACGGATCCACGCCCGGGTTGGCGCGCACGATCTCCTCGTAGCCGACGTTGAAGCGCCGCGCGATGTCCGGCAGCGTGTCCTCCTTGGAGGCGGTCGTCAGCTGGATCGCACCGACCACATCGTCGTTCGCGTCACCGAGCACGAAGCGGTGGGTATCGATCGGCGCGGGCAGCGGCGGCGCCTGGACTACCGGCGGACTCACCGGCAGCACCGCCGCGGGTGGCGCAATCGGGCGCGAGCCGATCAGGCCGCAGCCCGCGAGCAGGCTCGCGAGCAGGACCGGCACGGCGGTGGCGGGACGAAGCTGGAGTCGGGACCGGTGCACGGCGCAGATTCTAGAGGAGTATGGGCTGGTTGGGCAGCTCGTTGCCCTGGGCGCCCGCGGCCGGAAAGTGCTGGCGCAGCAGCCGCGCCACGCCGGATACGGCGGCGCGGGAACCCTCGAGGTACCGGCCCGCACCGTAGTGCTGCTCGACCTCGCGGCACACGCGCTGCCACTCCGCCTCGCCGACCTCGGCATTGATGCCGCGGTCGGCGACGATCTCGACCGCCCGCTCGGCCCGCAGCACGTAGATGAGTACGCCATTGTTGTGTGCCGTGTCCCAGATGTGCAGTTGCGCGAACAGCTCGAGCGCGCGCTGCCGCGGCGTGATGCCGTGCCACAGCCGGTGCCATGGCAGCGCCGTCTCGATCACGAAGCGGATCTCACCCACGTGCTGCCGTTCGGCGGCGCCGATGGCCGTTTCGACCGCAGCCAGCACTTCGGGCGTGAACAGCTTGCGGGTGCGCCGCGCGCTGCTGAACAGATGGCGGAGCACGCGTGCGGGCTGCATCACCAGCGCCCCGAGGCCCCGCCGCCGCCAAAGCCACCACCCCCACCGCTGAACCCGCCTCCGCCACCGAAGCCACCGCCCATGCCGCCGAGACCGCCGAACCCACCGAAGCCGCCACCGAAGCCACCACGTCCGCCCGAACTCCAGCCACCGCCACTGAGGCCGAGCACCAGCGCCGCGAGGAACGAGGCCACGCCGACGCCGACCGCGAGCCCGATCGCCTGCGTGAACAGATACACCAGCAGCCCCGTTCCGCCGCCCGCCAGGGCCGAACCGGCGGTGCGGCCGAACAGCGCGCGCAGCACGCTGGAGAGCACCAGGAAGCCGAACAGCGCGATGGGCAGCACGTTGCGCCATGCGCCCTGGCCCCGGCGCTGCCAGGTGGGATCGGGGGGCGGCAGGGATTCGCCATCGATCAGGCCGATCATCTGCTCGACGCCCGCCGTGATCGCGGCGAAGTACTGCCCCTGGCGCAGCAGCGGTACCATGGTGTCGGCGATGATGCGGTTGGACGCGGCATCGGTGAGCACGCCCTCGAGCCCGTAGCCGTTTTCGATGCGCAGCGTGTGGTCATTCTTGGCAATGATCAGCAGCGCCCCGTCATCGACCTTCCGGCGCCCGAGTTTCCAGGCCTCCGCGACCCGGATCGAATACTGCTCTATGTCTTCCGGCTGCGTGGTCGGCACCAGCAGCACCGCCAGCTGCGCGCCCTTGCGGGCTTCGAAGTCGGCGAGCTTCTGCTCCAGTTCGGCCTGCTGGCCAGCCGTCAGGGTACCGGTCAGATCCGTGACACGGGTATCGAGCGCGGGAATGGACTGCAGCGCCTGGGCCTGCGCATCGGGCACCGCGGCGAGCACAGCCAGCAGGGCCACGGCGCAGAGCAGGCGCACCGTCCGGGTATCGATCGCCGGGCTACTGGGCCGCCGCCGGCGCCGTGGTGGCGGGCGTGGCGCCGAATTCGACCGTCGGCGCGTGCGAGATCTGCGCCTCGTTCTCGACGCCGAAGTTCTGCTTGAGCTGGTACTTGAGCAGCATCGCCGTCAGGTTGCTCGGAAACGAGCGAACCAGCACGTTGTAGTCCTCGACCGCCTGGATATAGCGATTGCGCGCGACCGTGATCCGGTTCTCCGTGCCTTCGAGCTGCGCCTGCAGGTCGCGGAAATTCGCATCGGACTTGAGCTGCGGGTAGTTCTCGGTCACCGCGATCAGGCTCTTGAGCGCCGCGCTGAGCTCGCCCTGCGCAGCCTGGAATTTCTGGAACGCCACCGGATCATTCACGAGCTCGGGGGTCGCCTGGATCGTACCGACCTTCGCGCGCGCCTCGGTGACGCCGATCAGCACCTTCTGCTCCTGCGCGGCGAATCCCTTGACGGTATTGACCAGGTTGGGGACCAGGTCAGCCCGGCGCTGGTACTGGTTCACGACCTCGGACCAGGCCGCCTTGACGGCCTCGTCCTGGGACTGAAAGCGGTTGTAGCCGCAGCCGCCGGCCAGCAGCGCGCCGGCCAGGACCAGCATGAGTTTGAACGTGCGCATGGCGATGAGTAGCCTCCGCGAACCCCGGCCGCGGTGCACCCGCAGCAAGCCCTGTGACTATCTTCACACGTTCCGCGGGTCACGGGTACCGTGGCCGTGGCGGGGGTCCCCGGCGGGGCTGCCGATGCGGCGAGCGGCTCCAGGGCGCCCCGGGGAATTGCCGGCGCAAAAAAAACGCCCCGGCCTTGTGGGTCGGGGCGAGCGTTAAGCGGGCGTGGGAGTTACCTTCAGCCCGCCCAGGGGATTCCCGGATGCGTTGCGGGTCGGATGCCGGTTGCATCGACGACGCGCAGGAGGGAGCTTAAGGATATTCCGCGGGCATGACCGTGAGATGCCGCACAATTATGCGCACCAGTGGACCTTCCTCCCGAGCGGGATCGAAATTCATCACCCCTGCCGGGGCGGCGCGGCTGCGTGCGGAGCTCGATACACTATGGCGCCAGGAGCGCCCGCTGGTTACCGCCGCGGTAGCCGCGGCCGCGGCGCAGGGAGACCGCTCGGAGAATGCGGAGTACATCTATGGCAAGCGGCGGCTGCGCGAGATCGACCGCCGGGTGCGCTTCCTGCGCCTGCGGCTTGACGGCATGACCGTCGTGGACCGGCCCCCGGCGGACCGTCACCGCGTGTACTTCGGTGCCCGGATCCGCCTGCTGGATGAACGGGGGGGGCAACGCACGCACCGGATCGTCGGCCCCGACGAATTCGACATGGGCGCCGACTACATCAGCATGGATGCGCCGCTCGGCCGTGCGCTGCTCGGGCGTCGGCTCGGTGAGCAGATCGCGCTCGAGCTGCCGCGCGGGACGGAGCACTTCAAGATCGTGGCGATCGACTACGAGACGCAGGCAGCAACCCCGCCATGACAAGAGCCACCGTGCTGCTCGCCGCAACCGCTGCCGCGCTGTTCGGGATCGCAGGGGCGACGGCCCACGCACAGTCCGCGGCGCAGTTCGCGTTTGCCGCGAACCAGTCGGACGGCACGCTGTCGGGCTACCGCATCGACCAGGCTACCGGAGCACTCACGCCGGTACCGGGGTCCCCGTTTGCCACCGTCCGGAGCCCGAATACCCTGACGGTCGCGGGCCAGGGCCGCTTCCTGTACGCCGCGGACCTGAATGCCGGCGAGATCGCCGAATATGCCATCGACGGCACCTCGGGGACGCTGCGGCCGCTGCCCGGATCGCCGTTCCAGGCCAAGGATGCGGCCGGCGGCAGCTACGCCGGCGTGCTGCGTACCGATCATGGCGGCCGATTCGTGTTCGCGCTGAACCCCGGCATCAACAACCTCAGCGTGTATGCCGTCAATCCCGATACCGGGGCGCTGAGCGTCGTGCCCGGGTCCCCGTTCGCAACCGGGGCGCAGCCGCTGTCGCTGGCGGTGGATCCAGCCGGAAAGTACGTGTACACGATCAACGTCTATGGCCACAGCATTTCGGCGTGGTCCATGGATGCAGCAACCGGCACCCTGCGCCCCTTGCCGGCTGCCCCTTTTCCGCTCCCCGTCATCCCCGGCTGGAGCCCGGGCGCGCTGGACTTCGGGCCGGACGGACGATTCGCGTACCTGCTGATGCGCGGTAGCGGCGGCTCGGTGATCCTGAGTTTCGCCGTGAACCGGGATACCGGTCTGCTCAGCCCGGTGGGCATGCCGGTCGCGACCTCACCGAGTGCCGCACTGTTCTGCTTCGATCCACGCGGCAACTTCGCCTATACGGTGGATCGCGGATTCACCGCTCTGCCCGGCTATCAGATCGACGCCGGGACCGGCGTACTGACGCCGGCGATTGAATCGCCCTTTCCGAGCGATCCGACCGGCTATCCGACCGCCATGGCCTTCGACGCTTCAGGGCGCTTCGCCTACGTGACCTCCGGAGTGGGCCGCCTCGTGCAATACGCGATCGATGCCGACACCGGAGCCCTGCAGTTCAACGGCGCCTTTCCCACGGGCCAGAATTCCACCTCGATCGTGCTCGCCGCCCGCGCAGCGTCCGCGCCGCCGCGCCGCGCGCCGCGGCCCGCAGCGACCGTCGCCGCGCCGCAGAGCGACCCGAACCTGCCGGGTCCCGCCAGCGCCTTGAACCTGCCGCTGCGCTGGGGTCTGCCGGGCGGTTCTTCCATACCCTACGCATGGTTCAACGGCGGCTGGCGCGCGGAGTCCGGACAGCATGCGCGCTACCTCGGCTTCAATGACGAAGGCTCGTGGTTCGAACATCCGGACGATCATCATGTCTACCTGTGGAATCAGCCGACGCTCGCGCTCACGCGGCGTTACCAGCGCCTCGCGGAGGTTCCGCCGCAGCTGCTCGCCACGCTGAAGAACGTGCCGTCAGGACCGGGCGCCGAGCCCGTCGCGACCGACGCAGCTCCGGTTGCCGCGCATGCCGCCTTGCCCGCGCCGCACGGAGAGGAACCGGATCCCAATTTCCCGACCGCGCTCGCCGGCAACGGCCAGACCGGACTGCCGGTCACGTGGACGGCCACGGGCGGCACGCATCCGGTCGTGGAACTCCACTTCGATATGTACGCGAACACTTCCGGGGGCGAGTACCTGGGCTTCAACGAGCGCGGCTCCTGGATCGTGGCCCAGGACGGCAAGGTGTACATCTGGCACCTGCGGACCTTCTCGCTGCTGCTGGGTGCCAATCGCGTGCGCGACATCCCGCGGGACGTGCTGGTATCGCTGCACAATGCGGACGGCAGCGTGCAGAGCCTGCTGGGTGGCGACCCCAGGCCACCGGCGTCCGCGGCGCGGGCCGCCACGCCGTCGCAGCCGCAGCCGCAGTCGCGTCTGGACGCGGCCATCCTTGGCGCTGCAGTCCAGGGCGCCCTGGCAGGCAGCGCCACGCAGCCGACCGGGGCCGGCGCTGCGCTGGCCGGCGGCAACGCGACGATCAGCAATGGCGTGCTCCGCTTCACCCGCCCCGATGGATCACGGGCCAGCTACCAGGTCGTGCGGCCGCATCCGGGTGCGAATGCCCCAGGCGTCGCGGCAGGCGCGGACGGGCCCACGGGCAGCTGGCTCGCGCTCGAGGACGGCGGCCGGGGCATCCTGTTCACGGTGCGGGCCGATGCATCCGTGACCGGTCAGGAAATGCCGCCGCAGCTGATCCAGATGCTGACGCAGGGACCGCAGCGGCCGCACTGAGCGCGGGCTGGCTAGCTCACCCTCACGTTCTTGAACTGCCAGGGATCGCTCTTGTCGGTATCCTCGGGAAACAGCCGCTCGCGATCGGTCAGCGGCGTCCAGTCGCTGTACTGGCCGACGACCGGACCGAGGTAGGGCATGCACAGTGCCAGGATGCGCCGCCAGTCCATCTCGTCGGGCTCGACCAGCCCGCAGTTCGGGTTCTCCATCGCCCAGACCATGCCGGCCAGCACCGCGACGGTGACCTGCAGGCTGGTGGCGTTGTTGA
Organism: uncultured Gammaproteobacteria bacterium; assembly: GCA_963838275.1. Lineage (GTDB taxonomy): Bacteria > Pseudomonadota > Gammaproteobacteria > Steroidobacterales > Steroidobacteraceae > FEN-1191. The sequence continues at coordinate 11,170 of CAWIQV010000011.1, forward strand.
ACGGCGCGAGCCGCCGCGCCTCCTCGACGGAGAGCTGGGAACCGAACCAGTACGCGTTGCGCTTGTGGCCGGCCAGCAGCACGCCGAGCTCGTCGATTCCCTTGCTGATGTCCTCCATCAGGATGCGCTTGCGGCGCTGGATCTGGTAGTTGCGGCCGCTGAACTCGTGCACCGAGAGCACCGCCGCGTCACAGGGGTGATACGCGTAGTGCACGGTCGGGCGGTACAGCACCTGCTTCTCGTTGCGCAGCGTCAGGTAGTCCGCCATCGAGATCGCTTCCCCGTGCGTGATCAGGAAGCCGTGGTACGGCCCCGATAGCGGGGTCCAGCTGCGCACGCGGGTCGCGACGCCGGGCTGGGCGAGGTAGATCGCAGCGCCTGAACCGAAGTCGTAGCGCCGGCCGTCGCGCGGAAAATTGCGCTCGTGCGAACCCCAGCCGAGCTCCGCCGGCTGCGAGCCCTCCGACACGAATCCGTCCACCGACCAGGTATTGACGAACTCGTCGGGCTCCTTCGGGATCGAGGACACCTGCGTATCGCGCTCCGCGATGTGGATGACGCGCACCCCGAGCCGCTGTGCGAGCTCCGCCCAATCGGCCCGGGTGGCGGGAGCCGCGGCCTTCACGCCCAGGTCGTCGGCCAGGTTCAACATGGCCTGCTTGACCAGATGCGACACCAGCCCCGGGTTGGCGCCGTGCGTGAGCACGGCAGTGGGCGCCCGGGTGTTGCCGGAGCGCAGGGCCAGCGCCTCCTCGCGCATCGCGTAGTTGGTGCGCCGCTCGATCGCGACCGTCGGGTCGGTGTAGCCACCGGACCAGGGCTCGATGCAGGTATCGAGGTACATCGCCCCCTTTTCCCAGCAATAGCGGATCAGCGACAGGCTGCCGACCTCGACCGAGACGTTGAGCAGGAAGTCGCCACGGCCGAGCAGCGGATCGAGCGTGCGCCGGAAATTCTCGCGTGTCAGCGTCTGCTTGACGAGCTTGACGCCGAACCGCGTGGCCTCGTCATGGCCGGCATCGTCGGCCGTCACGATCGCAAGGCGCTCGGCGGGTATGCCGATATGACGCAGGATCAGCGGCAGCACGCCCTGGCCGATGCTGCCGAAGCCGACCAGGACGATGCGTCCGGAGAATTCGACGTGGATTTCGTGCTCGCTCATGCTGGCTCCGGGCGCGAAGGACGGCGCAGGTTAGCAACCGCGGCGCGTCACCGCCAGCACCCGCGATTCCGCGCCGCACACCCTCAGCGCCAGTGCGGCGGCCAGGTGCGCTCGTGGCCGGGCAGCGCGGCGACGCGCTCGAGCCAGCGGCCGATCGCCGGATAATTGATCTCCATGGGCAGGAAGCGCGCGGCGAGCTCGTGTGCCTCGGGCCGCTGCAGCGCACGCAGCAGCAGCCGGATGTCCGGATAGATCATCATGTCGGCGGCGGAGAAGCTCTCGCCGACGACCCAGTCGGAATGCGCCAGGCGCTGCTCGATGGTGCGGGCCTCGCCCGCGACGCGATGCATCGCCTCGGCCATGCCGTCTCCAACCCTGCGCTCGTGACGATCCAGCACCGCGCTGACGATCTGCTTCAGGGGCGGCTCGGCGTACGACTGGTATTCGCAGATCACACGCATGATCACGCCGGATTCCTGCGGATCGCGACCGAAGATCGGCGGCGCGGGATATTTGCGGTCCAGGTAGTACAGGATCGCGAGGGATTCGAACACGACGTAGTCATCGTCGCGCAGCACCGGCAGGCGGCCGCGGAAATTCATCGCCAGCATCTGCGGGGACTTGTGTTCCTGGAGGTCGAACTGCAGCAGGTGGCTGCGATACGGCAGCCCCTTGAATTCGAGCGCGAGCGCCACGCGCCAGCAGGGTGGACTGCCGCTCCCCCAGTAGAAATCGATCGCCATGCGCGCTCGCCGTGAAGCCGACCCCGGCGGATTGTAGCGGCTTCAGGCGCGCCCGGCGCAGCGGACATGTACTTGTCGCAGTGTTTTGCTATGGTGCGCGCTCAATGCAGGACAGCGCGCGACGCTGAAGGACTATCGTGGGGCACCCGCAAGCGGCTCGCAGCGTCTCTGCCGGCCAGTCCTGGGGCATCGAGGATTCGCTCGAGCTCTACAACGTTCCGGCCTGGGGCTCCGGCTACTTCTCGATCAACAGCCTCGGACACGTCGTGGTCCGTCCCGACGCCACCCAGGCGCACGAGATCGACCTGTTCGAGGTGGTGCAGGGGCTGCAGGAGCGCGACCTGACGGCCCCGGTCGTGGTGCGCTTCTCGGACATCCTGGCGCACCGCCTGCGCCACCTGCACGCGGCGTTCAGCCAGGCCATCACCGAGAACGACTACCGCAACCGCTACACCGCGGTGTTCCCGATCAAGGTGAACCAGCAGCGCCTGGTGGTCGAGGAGGTGTTCCGCTACGGCCGCGAATTCGGCTTCGGCCTCGAAGTCGGCTCCAAGCCCGAACTGCTGGCGGTGATGGCGATGACCGAGGCCTCGCCGGAGCGGCCGATCTGTATGTTATGTTTGCCTTCGGTTTCCATTACATATTGCTCCGTCGCGGTGTTGACGGGAACGCTGAATTCTGCGGGATCATCGCCATCGGGTGGTTGATCGGCAATGCCGGCGCCATAAATGGCGTAGCTGCCGACGTAGTAGGGACTCTCACGATTTGGCTTGGAGCCCACGGGAAGGCCGAGGTAGACGTCCCAATAAACACCGGGTTGAGTCGGGCAAGTGATGCCGTAATGCGAAAGGTAGACGGTGTTGTAGGGGTTCTGGAGGTAGCCGTAGATCTGCTGCCCCAGCTGATAACTGATGGGGAACTGGTAGTAGCCGTAGTAGCCTCCCTGGTTGAGGTAGAAGGGGGGCTTCTGGATACAGTTGTCGACCAAAACAGTGTAGCTGCTGGAACAAGGCTGAGTGTTGCCACAGTATTGCTCGACCTGCGCGGGCTCAGTGTCATAAATGTAGTTGAGTTGCTGGGCGGCACGGAGAACGTCGCATGGAGTCATACTCACTGCGTTTGCGTTCTCATCAAAGAAGCCGAAGCTGGTCCCGCCCCAGATGGAATCGGAGA
>CAWIQV010000012.1:0-18101 GCA_963838275.1 uncultured Gammaproteobacteria bacterium
GAGAGATGCTCGGACACCAGCCCGGGCTCGAGCGAGCGCGCCAGCGCGGCCAGCCGCGCGAGATGCGCTCCGTCCAGGCCCTCCGCGCTGCCGAGCGAGAGGCCGACCCCGTGCAGCGAGAGCGGGTAATCGCGGCGCACCGCCTCGAGAATGCGTCGGACGGTGCCGCCACCGAAATAGTTCTCGGCGTGGACCTCGAACCAGGGTACCGCCGGCCGGGTCACGGTCACGTGCTCGTGGTGCGGGAAGCGCAGCCCGATTCCCGCGGCTGCGGGAATCGGGCCGGCCTGCCACTCGATGGGGTGAGGATCGAGCAAGGGTCCCGCCCTACATCGGGGCGAGCATGCCGCCCGCGATCTTGGCGCAGTCGCCGGCGGGGATCAGCACGAAGGACTTCGGATCGCGGGCGGCGGTCGCCTGCCCGGCGCAGGAGTGCACGCCAGCGGCGCAGTCGTTCTTCGCGACCGCATTGATGCCGTAACACTTCTCCAGATGGTTCTTCATCGCGCGGTCGGTGTTGGTCTTGACCGGATCATCCGCGGCCCGAGCCGGGGTCGACAGCGCGAGGGCGAGGCCCAGCGCGGCAGTCAGGGTCGAGGCGGCCAGTACAGTTCGATTCATGGTTCAGTCCCCTTCAGGTTTGCCGTGCGCCCCGGGATTGGGGCCACGGGCTTAAGTTCGATACTGGACGCAAAAGGTTACACTCCATCGTGTGGCGAATCCCCCGACTGCCATCGAACAGGACCGGGCCTGGGCCCTGCTGATGGTTGCCGCACAGGCCGGTGATGGCGCGGCCTACGACCGGCTGCTGCGCGCAGTCACGCCCTTCGTCCGGGCGCTGGCGCGGCGCCACTGCCGCAATCCGTCCGACCTCGAGGAACTGGTCCAGGATACCCTGCTGACCCTGCACCGGGTCCGCCATACCTACGATCCGGGCCGGCCCTTCAGTCCCTGGCTCGCGGCCATCGCGTCGCGGCGCAGCATCGACGGGCTGCGCCGCCGACTGCGGCTGTCGCGTTACGAGGTGACCGATGCGACGGCCCATGAAACCTTTGTCGACACTGCAGCGAACTACGAGGTAGAGCAGCTGCGCTCCGTGGAGGAGGTCGGGGAGCTGCTGCGGCTGCTGCCGCCGCGCCAGCGCCAGGCGCTGGAAGCCCTCAAGCTCAGGGAATTGAGTCTTGCGGAGGCGTCCGCGGCGTCGGGTCAGTCGGTCGGAGCGTTGAAGGTGAATGCGCACCGGGCGCTGAAGGCCCTGCGCGCGCTGTTTCAGGAGCGGAATGAGCGGTGAGCCGCCGGACCATGCCATGATCGTGACATCCACCGACGCGCTGATCGCGCAGCTGGCGGGGAATCTCGCGCCGGTACGGCGGCTGCGGGCGCCGGCCGTGCGGGCGCTGCTGTGGCTCGCGCTCTGCGCCGCGCTGGCCTGCGCGCTGGTGCTGCGCTTCGCCCACCCGGCGCTGTTCATGCCGCGCTTCGCGGTACCGCGCATCGCGCTCGAGACCGTCGGCACCGCGCTGACCGCGATCACCGCGACGCTGGCGGCGTTCGAACTCTCGGTCCCGGATGGCTCGCCACGCTGGCTGTGGCTGCCGGCGCCGTCGTTGCTGCTGTGGCTCGGCGCGAGCGGGCTCGGCTGCCTGCGCAATGGAGTCAGCCTCGGCGGTCCTAGGGGGCTGATCGGTGACAGCGGCGGCTGTTTTGGCTTCATCGTGGTGTTCAGCGTTCCGCTCGGCGCCGGGCTGTTCTGGCTGCTGCGTCGCGCGCGGCCGATCGATCCGCTGCCGGTGGCGGCGCTCGGTACGCTGGCCGTCGCGGCGACCGCCGCGTTCGTGCTGCAGTTCTTCCATGGCTTCGACGTGACGGTCATCGACCTCGCCTTTCACCTGGCCGCGGTCGGACTGCTGGTGCTGGCCGGCACCGTGCTGCGCCGGCCACTGCTCGATGCCGCCTAATGCGGCGGCGGTGCCTGCACTGCCAGCGCGCCGCTGCGGCCCGGAACCGTCCCCGCGCGCACCGCGCAGACGGGTAGTCGGTCCGCGTCGAGCTGCTGCAGCATCGCGCCCATCGACACCAGCTCGTAGCCCTGCGTGTTCCAGCCGGACAGCAGCCGGCGGAAAGCGGGCAGCAGCTTCATGCCCTCGAGTTCGGCGTGCAACGTGAACACCTGGTGTGGCAGGCCCGCGCGCGTGCGGGCGAGCAGCGCCTCGTGCACGTTGCGCTCATCGACACCATCGAGGCCGATCAGTTCGTCCAGCGTCGGCAACGTGGTCGGCAGCTGTGGGCACGCGCTGCGCCGTGCGCCGAGCAGCGGAGTGAACGGTCCGCTGCCGCGGGTATCCGAGGCATAGCGGAACCCGAACTGTTCCTCGAGTTCGAGCGCCACCTCCGTCATCTGCCAGCCGGCGGCGCCATGCACCCGCGGTGCCTCGCCGAACACGTCACCATAGCGCGCCACGGCCAGATCCATCTGCCGTCGGGTCCAGTCGGGTCCGCGACGCGTCACGAAATCCTGCCACAGCGTGTGATCGAAGCAATGTACACCGGTCTCGAAGCCGGCAGCGCGCGCGGCGCGCATCTGCCCGCCGGCGTGCGCGCTGATATCCGGCCCCGGCAGCAGGGTGCCGTACAGCAGCGTGCGCACGCCATAGTGCTCGAGCACCGAGGTGCGGGCGACCTTGCCGAAGAATCCGGGCCGGAACACCCGCCGGATGGCCCGGCCGGTGTGGTCCTTGCCTAAGCTGAACAGGAAGCTGGCCCCGGCGCCGTGTTCCAGCAGCGCGTCGATGAGGGCCGGCACGCCTTCCCGGGTGCCGCGCAGCGTATCGACGTCGACCTTGAGCGCGAGCTGCAAGCGCACCTTCAGCCGCGCGCTTCCTGCTCGAGCAGCGCGCCGGCCTGTGCGATCTGCCCGCGGTAGGCGTCGAAGATCTGGCGCAGCGCCTCCGGCATCCCGACGCGCGGCCTCCAGTCCAGGTCGGCGACCGTGTTGTCGATCATCGGCACGCGGTTCTCGACGTCCTGGTAGCCGGGACCGTAATACTCCGCTGCGGTGGTATCGATGAGCCGCACCTTCGCCGCGTTGGCGCGATACTCGGGATACGTCGCGGCCACCTGCAGCATCGCCTGCGCGAGTTCGCGCACCGACAGGCTGTTGGCCGGATTGCCGACGTTGTAGATCCCGCGGCTGGCGCGTCCGCGCGCGGTTCTCGATCATCGCCATCAGCGCATCGATGCCGTCGCTGATGCCGGTGAAGCAGCGGCGCTGCGCGCCGCCGTCGACCAGGCGCACGTCCTCGCCGCGCACGATGTGCCCGAGGAACTGCGTGATCACGCGCGAGCTGCCCTCCTTCGCCGCGTGCATGTTGTCGAGCCCCGGACCGATCCAGTTGAACGGGCGGAACAGCGTGTAATCGAGCTCTTCGCGCATGCCGTAGGCATGGATCACGCGGTCCAGCAGCTGCTTCGAGCAGGCGTAGATCCAGCGCGGCTTCTCGATCGGTCCATAGACCAGCTCCGACCTGGACGGGTCGAACTGCGCGTCGCGGCACATGCCGTAGACCTCGGAGGTCGACGGGAACAGCACGCGCTTGTCGATGCTTGACGCACAGCCGGATGATCGCGCAGGTTGGCCTCGAAATCCAGCTCGAACACGCGCAGCGGGTCGCGCACATAGGTCGCCGGCGTCGCGATCGCGACCAGCGGCAGCACCACGTCGCACTTCTTGACGTGGTACTCGATCCACTCGCGGTTGATCGTGATGTCGCCTTCGAAGAACTGCAGGCGCGGGTTGGTCGAGCAGCGGCGCGATGCGCTCGCTGTACATGTCCATCCCGAACACGCGCCAGTCGGTGTCCTTCAGGATGCGCGCGGACAGGTGGTGGCCGATGAAGCCGTTGACGCCGAGTATCAGGATCTTCTGCATCGTACCGTCACTCCATGCTGGGGCGGAGCGGCACCGAAGCGCTCGCCGTAGCCGCCGGTGAAACATCGCCGCATCCGCAGGCCGGCCGTCGAGTTCGAACTGCAGCAGCTTGAGCACGCCGTCGTGGCACAGCGCGTACACGTCCCCGGCGCTCCAGCGCAAGGCCGGCGCGTGGGCAGTGGCGTCAGCCAGTGCCGGCGGCACCTGCCGCAGCGGCGACCGGCAGCGTGCGCAGGATCCGCACGCTCGCGGTTCCGGCCTGCGTGAAGGCGCCCGGATAGGGCGGCGCCACGGCGCGCACCAGGTCGTGCACCGCGCGCGCACCCGCACGCCAGTCGATCGCGCCGTCGCGCGCGGTGCGCCGGCCGAAGTAGCTGCCGGCGCTCAGGTCCTGGCGGCTCATGCGGCCGCGGTGCCGGCGATGAGTGCCGGCAGGCAGCGGTCGAGCGCGAGCTCGGCCGCGACCGTGACCTTGCGGAACACTTCACCGGCCGTGTCGTCCGGCAGGATCGGTACGGCCTGCTGCGCGACGATATCGCCCGCATCGGGCTTGACCGTCATGCCGTGCAGCGTCGCACCGGTCTCGCGCTCGCCCTGCAGGACCGCCCAGTTCACCGGCACCCGGCCGCGATAGCTTGGGCAGCAGCGAGCCGTGCATGTTGTAGGCGCCGCGCGCCGGCAGCGCGAGCAGCTCCGCGCCGAGCATCGCGCGATAATAGAACGAGAACAGGAAGTCAGGGCGCGCCGCGCGCACCCGTGCGACGCACTCGGCGCCGTTCGGATCCTCCGGCGTCGATCACCGGTATGTCGTGCCAGGCGGCATGCTGCGCGACGCTTCGAACCAGATCGGCTCTCCGGGCGCATCCAGGTGCGTGACGACCAGCCGACCTCGACCTGCCGTGCGCGAGCAGCACGCGCAGGCAGCGCACGCCGACGTCGTGGTAGGCGAAGACCACGGCGCGCGCCGGCCGTGGCGCTGCTCAAGGCGGGCGCCTGGCGGCGGCTCCGCGGCTCGCTCGAGCACGGCGCCGACGATGTAGCGCGGGCGGTGGCGCACCTCGTCGTAGATGCGCCCGACGTACTCGCCGAGCAGGCCGACGCCGAACAGCGCCACGCCGATCAGGAAGAACGCGATCGCGAACAGCGTGAACACGCCCTCGGCCTCGGGCCCGACCACGAGCCGGCGCACCGCCAGGTAGGCGACGAACAGCACCGACAGCAGCGCGATCACGATGCCGAAGGCGGAGAACAGCTGCATCGGGGCGCTCGAGAATCCGGTCATCAGGTCGAAGTTCAGGCGCATCAGGCGGAACAGCGAGTACTTGGACTCGCCGGCCCCGCGATCCTCGTGCGCGACCCGGATCTCCACCGGCCGCATCGCGAAGGTGTAGGCCAGCGCCGGCACGAAGGTGTTGTACTCGGTGCACTGGTTGACGGCATCGACCACGGCGCGCGCATAGCCGCGGAACATGCAGCCGTGGTCGGTGATCCGCACGCGGGTGGTGCGCTCGCGGATGGAGTTGATCAGCCTGCGAGGCGGCGCGACGCCATGCGACGTCCTTGCGCGCGATGGCGGATCGTGCCGACGTAGTCGTGGCCGGCATCGAGTTCGGCCAGCGACGTCGGCCGATCTCCTCGGGGGGGTTCTGCAGGTCCGCATCGAGCGTGATCACGTAGCGGCCGCGGCTGTGCGCGAAGCCGGCGAGGATCGCGCGGTGCTGGCCGAAATTCGCGGCGAACAGCACCACGCGCGTGACCTCGGGCCGGCGCTCGAACTGCTCGCGCAGCAGCTGCGTCGAGCGGTCGCGGCTGCCGTCGTTGACGAACAGGATCTCGTAGCTGCGCCGCAGCGCGTCGAGCGCCGGATACAGCCGCGCGAACAGCACGGGCAGCACGTCCTCCTCGTTGTAGACCGGAATGACGATGGACAGTTCGGGCACGGGGCAGCGCCGGTGACCGGCCTATCCGGCGGCCGCGTCGGCCGTCATCGCCAGGCTGCGCAGGATGCGCGCGCTCTCGCGGCACACGCGCAGCACGTCCTCGTCGCGCATGGCCGGGAACAGCGGCAACGTCGCGATGCCGCGACCGATGCGCTCGGCCTGCGGGAACTGGCCGGGCCGGAAGCCCCGTTCGCGATACAGGCTCAGCAGGTGGATGGCCGGGTAATGCACGCCGACGCCGATGCCGGCGGCGTGCATCGCGCGGATGAACTGCGCGCGCTGCACCGCTGCGGGCAGCACGATCTGGAACATGTGCCAGTTGCTGTGGGTGAAATCCGGCGAGCGGCAGCTCGCAGCCGAGCGCGCGGTCGAAGTGCTCGAAGTACAGCGCGCGCCAGCGCCCGGCGCCTGCGCGTGAACTCGTCGAGGCGCGCGAGCTGGCCTAGACCGAACGCGCGCGGCGATGTCGGTGAGGTTGTGCTTGCCGCCCGCCAGCGTCGCATCGTAGCTCGCCGTCCGCGAAGCGTTCCACGCCCTGCAGGCGCCAGAGTTCGCAGCGACGCGCCTCGGCGTCATCGTTGAGCACCAGGCAGCCGCCCTCCGCGGTCGTGATGTTCTTGTTGGCGTGGAAGCTGATCGCGACCAGGTCGCCGCCGGCACCGATCGCGCTCGCCCTGCCAGCTCGCCCCCATCGACTGCGCCGCGTCCTCGAGCACGCGCAGGCCGTGGCGGTGCGCGAGCGCATACAGCCGCGTGCGATCGACCGGCAGGCCGGCCAGGTCGACCGGCACGAGCAGGCGCGTGCGCGGGCGTGATGGCCGCCTCGATGCGCGCCAGGTCGATGTTGCGGGTGCGCGGGATCGACATCGACGAACACCGGCCGCGCGCCGGCACGCACGATCACGTTGGCGGTCGCGACCCAGGACAGCGGCGGTCGTGATGACCTCGTCGCCCGGGTCCGATGCCGGCGAGCGCGAGGCCGATCTCGAGCGCGCCGGTCGCGGAACTCATCGTTCGCACCGGGCGGCCGCCGCAGCAGGCCGACAGGCTGGGCCTCGAATTCGCGCACCTGCGGCTCCGCTCGTGATCCAGCCCGAGCGCAGCACCTCGACGACGCCGCGCGATCGTCGCCTCGTCGATCGTCGGGCGGGTGAAGGGCAGGAACTCTTCGCTCACTGCGGCCTGCCCCTCAACTGCGGGCCACGAGCCAGACGCCGACGATGATCACGCCGATGCCGGCGATCCGCGGCGGGACTCAGGGCTTCGCGAACAGCAGCCACGCGGCGATCGCATTGACCACGTAGCCGATCGAGAGCATCGGATAGGCGACGCTGACCTCGACGCGGGACAGCGCGAGGATCCAGACCACGACGCTGATGGCGTAGCACAGCAGGCCGCCGAGGATCGGCGGATTGAGCGCGATCCGCTCGGCAAGCGTCCACGCGCTGTCGATACTGAAGGGCAGCCCGGCGATGGAGCGCGCGCCCGCCTTGAGCAGCAGCTGCGCCACGGCATTGAGCAATACCCCCGTGAGGATCAGCGCCAGATCCGCGCTTCTCATCATCTGACCACCGCGACCAAAGACGGCGCAGTGTATATCACGCGCATCGGCAGACCCAATGCTTCGAGCTCCCGGTAGTCCTGTGGACGCAGGATCGCCAGCGCATCGCGCTGCGCGCGCCACTGCGCGGCGAACGCGGGCAGGTCGGCGAGCCAGCGCTGCGGCTCCTGCTGCAGGCCGAAATCGAGCTCGCCGCGCCAGCCGACCAGAGTGCAGGTGCGCCGCCAGTAGAACGTCAGCGGCTGCCAGTAGTCGTTGACGCAGTAGATCGTGGTCGCCGGGCCGATCACCGGCACGCTGCGCTGCTCGAGGTCCGAGAGCGCCTGCGAGCGCGGCAGCTGCGCGACCGCATACAGCGCGGGGGGCGCGAGCATGGCGATCCCGAGCGCGGCGCACAGCGTCGCGGCGACGCGCCGGCCGCGCAGCGCTACGCCGGCCCCCGCCGCCGTGCCCGCCGCCAGGGCCAGGAAGCCGAACACGAACCCGAAGATCGTCGACTCCGGTGCCTGCGCGGCGAGCGCCGCGGCCGCCGGCAGCCGCCACAGCACCAGCACCAGCGCGGCGATCGCGAGGCTCAGGGCCGCGACCGCGGCGAAGTGGCCGGCCAGTCGTCGCGGCGACAGCCCGCCGAGCGCGCGCGCCGTGAGCAGCGCGAGCGCCGGGAACATCGGCAGGATGTAGGGCACGAGCTTCGACTGCGACAGGCTGAAGAACACGAATACCACCAGCGCCCAGCACAGCAGCATGGCGCTGGCACGATCGCCACTGCGGGCCGCGCGCCAGCCGTCGCGCAGCGCGAGCGGCAGCAGCGTGGTCCAGGGCAGGAATCCCGCCACCAGCACCGGCACGAAGAACCAGGGCGGCTGGTAGCGTTCATGGACGCGGGTCAGGTAGCGCTCGAAGTGTTCGTGGATGAAGAAGAAATGCGCGAATTCCGGGTTGCGGCGCGACACCAGCACGAACCATGGCGCCGCGAACAGGGCCAGCGCCAGCAGCGAGCACCACGGCTGCGCGCGCCACACCAGGCGCCAGTCGCGCGTGCACAGCAGGTACAGGGCGCCGGCGGCGGCCGGGATCACGATGCCGACCAGGCCCTTGGACAGGACCGCCAGCGCGATACCGCACCCGAGCAGCCAGGGGGCGCGGGAACGCGCGGGCGCCACGCCCGGAGTGCGGTGCACGAGCAGTACCAGCGCGACCAGCGCGAGCTGCAGCATGCTGCAGAGGCCCATGTCGAGCGTCGCGAAGCGGGCCAGCGCGAAATACAGCAGCGCCCCGCCCTGGATGATCGCCGCGAGCCAGGCGGTGCGCCGGTCGTAGAGCCGGCGCGCCAGCGCATAGCTCAGGACCAGTCCGAGCAGGCCGGTGAGGCACGGCCACAGCCGCACCGTCCAGGCCGCGGGTCCGAAAGCACTCTGCGCCAGCGCACCCGCCCAGTACTGCAGCGGCGGCTTCTCGAAGTACTTGATGCCATCGAGCCGCGGGGTGACCCAGTCGCCGCTCACGACCATCTCGCGCGGAATCTCGCCGTAGCGGCCCTCGTCAGGCTCGAACAGGCGCGGTGCGTCCAGCGGACCGGTCCAGGCCGCCACCAGCAGCGCCAGCAGCAGCAGCGTGCGACCTGCCCGCGGTGCGGACTTGGACTCGATCATGGCCTCCGGTACCGGGATGACGCGGACCGCGCACTCTAGCAATTTACGCTCCCGGCGCGCGCTCGCAGCGCCGGGGAGCGGAATTGACGCCGGGGAGGCTCCGGGGCGATGCTGGCCGCATGCCCACCGCAGCGCCTGTCGGCCGTCGGCGCAGAGCGCCATGACCGGCCTTTCGGCCGCCGAACGGAGCCGCTACAGCCGGCACCTCTCGCTCGCCGAAGTCGGCCTCGCGGGGCAGCAGCGCCTGCGCGCCGCGCGGGTGCTGGTGGTCGGCGCCGGAGGTCTCGGCTCACCGGCGGCCCTCTACCTCGCGGCGGCCGGCGTCGGTGTCATCGGGCTCGTCGATTTCGACCGCGTCGAGCTGTCCAATCTGCAGCGCCAGGTGCTGTTCGATGCCGACAGCGTCGGCCAGCCGAAGACGCAGGCCGCCCGGGCGCGCCTGCTGGGGCTCGATCCCGGCCTCGACGTGCGCATCCACCAGGCCGAGCTGTGCGCGGCCAACGTGCGCGACATCTTCGAGCCCTATGAGCTGGTCCTGGATGGCAGCGACCGCGTCGCGACGCGCTATCTCGTCAACGATGCATGCGTGCTGTACGGCAAGCCGCTGGTGAGCGCGGCGATCCATCGCTTCGAAGGCCAGGCCATGAGCTACGCGCCGGGGCGTGGCCCCTGCTATCGCTGCCTGTTTCCGCAGCGCGCCGACGGACTGCTGCCGGGCTGCGCCGAGGTCGGCGTGCTCGGGGTACTGCCGGGCGTGCTGGGCACCCTGCAGGCGACCGAGGCGATCAAGCTGCTGCTCGGGATCGGCGCGCCGCTGCTCGGCCGCCTGCTGACCTACGACGCGCTCGCGATGCGCTTCGACGAATTCCGCTTCCAGCGCCGGACCGATTGCGCCGTCTGTGGTGATGAGCCGAGCATCCTGGCGCCAGCCGATCCGCCGGGCTACTGCACGGTGCAGGAACTCGCGGACGTGCCCGAACTCGCGCCCGCGGAGCTCGCCGCGGCCATGGCCGCGGCCGGCGCGGACTTGAGGCTCGTGGACGTGCGCGAGCCGGAGGAATTCGCCAGCGGCCACCTGCGCGGCGCGATCAACCTGCCGCTCGGCGCGCTCGAGCAGGACCCGGGCCGCATCCCGTCCGGCGCTAGCGTCGTGTTCGTGTGCCGCAGTGGCGCGCGCAGCCGCCGCGCCTGCGCGCTGGCGCGGCGCGCCGGGTTCGGAAGCGCACGGCAGCTCGCGGGCGGACTGCTGGCCTGGCGCGAGTCGCAGGAGCCGTCACTGGCGTTGTAGCACCGCGACGCTCACGCCGGTGATCACGAGCAGGGCTCCATAGAGATCGGCCGCCACGAGTGGCTGGCCCAGGCACATCGAGATGATCGCCGCCGACACCGGCACGAGATTCATGAACAGGATCGCGCGCGCGGCGCCGAGGCGCACCACGCCCTCGTTCCACCAGCTCAGTGCGAGCACGGTCCCCACCACCGCCATGTAGGCCAGCGCGACGGCCAGTCCCGGGCTCGGAATGCGTACCGCGGCGGGACCGCCGTGCAGCGCGAACGCCGCGAGCGCCGCCGCGCCGGCGAGACTGCTGGCCGCGGTGGCCTGCAGCGGGCTCAAGGTCCGGACCCAGCGCCCCGGAATCAGCGTGTAGAGCGCCCAGGCGCACACCGCGAGCATCATCAGCAGATCCCCGCGCGCCAGGTGCAGTGCGGCCAGTGCCCGCCACGAGCCGCCGCTCGCAATGCATGCCACGCCCGCGATTCCGCAGCCGAGCCCGAGCCACTGCCGCGGAGCGATCGGCGAGCGCTGCAATGCCGAGCCGAGGACGGTGGTGAGGGCGGGTGCGAGCGCCATGATCAGCGCGCTGTTGAGCGCGGTGGTCGATTTCAGTCCATAGAACAGCGCGAGGTTGAACGCGAACACGCCGGTGGCGGCCATGCCGAGCAGCGGCAGCGCGTTGCGTCGCAGGCCCTGCACGGACCATCCTTCGCGCCGCTGCACGATCGGCAGCAGCAGCAGCCCGGCCAGGCCGTAGCGCCACGCCCCCAACGCGGCGGGCGGCATCGAGCGCACGGCGTAGGCCCCGAGCGGATAGAGCGATCCCCAGATCGCAGCGGTCAGCGTCAACCGTACATAGCTCAGGGAGCGGGACATGCGCGCCGCAGCCCATCGGCGAGGCCCTCGATCTGCGCATCGGTCGTGGCCCAGGAACACATCAGCCGGTAGCCCGCCGCGCCCATCAGGTGAAAGTGCCAGCCCTGCGCCGCGACCGCCTGCGCATGGTCGGGGCCCAAGTCGATGAACACGGCGTTGGCTTCGACCGGCCGGCACAGCCGGACGCCCGGCACCAGCGCGAGCGCCCGGGCCAGGCGCTGCGCCATGGCATTGGCATGCGCGGCCGCGCGCAACCATGCGCCATCCTCCAGCACGCCGACCCACTGGCAGGACTGGAAGCGCATCTTCGAGGCGAGCTGCCCGGCCTGCTTGACGCGGTACTCGAAGTCCCGCGCGAGTGCGGCATCGAAGAACACGACAGCCTCGGTGGTGTTCAACCCGTTCTTGGTACCGCCGAGGCTCAACACGTCGACGCCGGCGCGCCAGCTCAGGTCGGCCGCGCCGACTCCGTGGCTGGCGTGCGCCGCCAGCGCGTTCGCGAAGCGCGCACCATCCATGTGGACCGCGAGACCCCGCGCGTGCGCGCATTCGCTCAGGGCGCGGATCTCGTGCGGGCGGTACACGGTGCCCCACTCGGTGCTCTGGCTCAAAGACACCGCCCGCGGCGGCGGGAAATGCAGGTCGCGGCGCTGACCGATGGCCGCGGCGATGCCCTCCGGGTCGAGCTTGCCGTGCGCGCCGGGAGCCAGCAGCAGCTTCGCGCCGTGGCTGAAGAATTCCGGGGCCCCGCATTCGTCGGTGTGCAGGTGCGAAGTCTCGTGGCAGACGATGCTCTGGTAGCCGCGACACAGCGCCGCGAGCGCGAGCGCGTTCGCCGCCGTACCGTTGAACACGAAGAAGACCTGCGCGCCGCCGTGCTCGAACAGCGCGCGCAGCAGCTCGCAGGCCCGCGAAGTCCAGGAATCGGCGCCGTAGCTCGGCTCGCTGCCATGGTTCGCGGCCGCGAGCGCGGCCCAGGCCTCAGGGCAGATGCCCGCCGTATTGTCGCTGGCGAACTGCCAGCCCGGCTCCAGGCTCACCATGGCAGCGCGTCCAGATCCACGTTGCCCCCGGTCAGCACGATGCCGACGCGGCGGCCGCGCAGCGCGAGCGACGGATCGACGACGGCCGCATACGGCAGTGCCGAGGACGGTTCGATCACGAGCCGCAGCTGCTGCCACAGCTCGCGCGTCGCACGCACGATCGCGTCCTCGCTGACGGTCACGACGGCATCGACGTATTCGCGCATCAGCGCGAAGGTGCGTGCGCTGAGCGCGCCGCGCAGGCCGTCGGCGATCGTCGCCGGGGTACCCGGCGCCTGCAGTACCCCGGACTGGAAGGAGCGCCACGCGTCGTCGGCCCCGGCGGGCTCGGCGGCAACGACTCGCAGCGACGGCCGCAGCGCCTTGGCCGCCACCGCGATGCCGCTCGCGAGGCCGCCACCGCCCACCGGGCAGAGTATGCAATCCAGGTCGGGAACCTGTTCGAGCAGTTCCAGCGCCACCGTGCCCTGGCCGGCGATGACCGCCGGATCGTCATAGGGGTGGATGAAGGCGGCGCCGGTCTCGGCGATGATCCGGGTCACCGCCGCCTCGCGCGCCGCGAGCGTCGGGGCGCAGGTCACGACCTCGCCTCCGAGTGCGCGTACGTTGGCCAGCTTGGCCACGGACGCATCGTGCGGCATCACGACGCGGGCACGCACGCCGCGCAGCCGCGCCGCCTGGGCCACCGCCGCGCCATGGTTGCCCGAGGAGTGGGTCACGACACCGGCCTCCAGGGCCGAAGCCGGCAGCGCGAAGATCGCGCTGGTCGCGCCGCGGATCTTGAATGCCCCGATCTGCTGCAGGTTCTCGCACTTGAACCAGATCCGTGCCCCGCTGGCCGCGTTCAGGGCCTCATTCTCGATCACCGGCGTGCGCCGCACATGCGCCGCGATGCGCTGGTGCGCGGCGCGGATGCTCTCGAGCGTGACTTCGGCGGACGGCATCGTCGGTCGGCCGCGCTCAATCGGACTGCACGACCGGCTCGAGACCGCTGGCGCGCACCGCGGCCACGATGCTCGCGGCATGCTGCGCATCACGGCCCTCGAAGCTCAGCTCGAGCACGGCGGACTTGGCGGGCAGGGTCGGGGACAGCCGGCGGTGCGACACGTCCAGGATATTACCGCCCAGTGTGGCGACCACCTGGGTCACGCGCGCGAGCGCGCCGGGCTGGTCGGCGATCGGGATGCGCAGCGTGACGATGCGCTGCTCGCGCACCAGCTCGCGCATGATCACGCTCGCCAGCAGCCGCGGATCGATGTTGCCGCCGCTCAGCACCAGGCCGAGCGTGCGGCCGCGGTAGCGCTCCGGGTCCGCGAGCAGCGCCGCCAGCGCCGCGGCCCCGGCGCCCTCGGTGACGGTCTTCTCGACGTTGAGCAGCAGCGCGATCGCCCGCTCCAGCTCGGTCTCGGCGACCAGCTGGATGTCCTCGACCAGTGCGCGCACCACCTCGCGGGTGAGCCGGCCTGCCGTCTTGACCGCGATACCCTCGGCGATCGTGCCGCCACGGCAGAGCGGCGCTTCGCCCCGCAGCGCCGCCGGCATCGAGGGATAGCTCTCGCTCTGCACGCCGATGAGGCGAACCCCTGGGGACAGGGCCCGGGCGGCGACGGCCATGCCTGCGATCAGGCCGCCACCTCCGACCGGCACCACGAGCACTTCCAGGGCGGGCGCGGCGGCCAGCATTTCCAGCGCCACCGTCCCTTGCCCGGCGATGACCGCCGGATCGTCGTACGGCGGCACGAAGCACAGCTCGCGCGCCGCGATGATCTGCTGCGCGCGCTCGGCGGCCTCGGCCAGGGTCTCGCCATGCAGCACGACCTCGGCACCGTGCGAGCGCGTCTGCTCGATCTTCACGAACGGGGTGGTGGACGGCATCACGATGGTCGCCGGAATCCCGAGACGGTGGGCATGGTAGGCCAGGGCCTGCCCATGGTTTCCCGCCGACATCGTGCACACCCCGCGCGCACGCTCGTGTGCGTCGAGCAGCAGCAGGCGGTTGAGCGCCCCGCGCTCCTTGAACGAGGCGGTGAACTGCAGGTTCTCGAATTTCAGGTAGAGCCGCACGCCGAACAGCTCCGAGAGCGTGCGCGCATGCAGGCACGGCGTCAGCGCGACGTGATCCGCGATGCGATCGGCTGCCGCGCGCACGTCATCGAGGCTGACCGGCAAACTCATGCGCGCCACACCTGCATCGGAGTACACTGTCAAGGCACTGATTGTCCAGCAAGCGCACGCGTTTCGCCAATGCTGCGACTACCGGAACAGGAGAGTCTCTTTGGCCATACCGAACTATCGACAGCAGAAGAAGCAGCGCGAACAGGCGAAGAAGAAGAAGAAGGACGAGAAGCTGCTGCGCAAGGGCAAGGCCCCAGTCCCCAACGAACCGGAGCAACCCAAATGAGCAAAGGCATGGAGCAGAAGAAGGAATCCAAGAAGAAACCCGCCAAGTCCCTCGAGGAAAAGCGGGCGGCCAAGAAGGCGAAGAAGGCAGGTCGCGGATTCATGCAGCACGGCTGAGTGCCGCGCCGGCTAGAGCTCCCTGACCCAGACCCCGACCGCGAGCTCCGCTCCCGGCGGTCCGAAATACGAACCGGTCACCGGCGAGACGGCATCGGGCCGACGAGCCACGGCCACCGCAATGTGGCGGCTGCCGGTGATCTCCCCGACGGTCGGATCGAATCCCTTCCAGCCCGCGCCGGGCAGGTACACCTCGGCCCAGGCGTGACTCGCCCCGCTGCTGCCGTCGCTCGCGGGCGCGTCCAGGTAGCCGCTCACGAACCGCGCAGCGAGCCCCCAGAACCGGACCGCCTCGAGGAACAGCGTCGCGAAGTCGCGGCAGGACCCGATGCCGCGCTCCAGCGTCTGCGCGGAGCCCTGCACTCCGGGCTGATCACGGGCCTCGTAGGTGAAGGACTGCTGGATCGCGCGGCACAGGCGCGCCAGCAGCGCGAAGGTCTCGATCTGTTCGCCGGGCTGCCACAGCTGCGCGAGCCAGGCGCCGAGCGCGGCGGTGTCCTGGGGGCCATCGGTCTGCAGGTACGGCTGCATCGCCGCGCCGGTCTCGGCGTCATAGCGGAACGGATAGAACACCGCCGAGTCGTCGACCAGGAAATCGAGCGGCGCCTGGTCGTAGTGCTCGACCGTGAGCTGGCTGGCGATCTCCAGCCGCATCGTCGGAGTGTCGAAGCTCGCGATCGCGACCGCATTGTCGAACGCGTCCCGATGCCAGCGGATATGCGCGAGCGGCCAGGTATCCAGCCGCGCCGTGAGGATCCGCAGTTCGTGTCCCTCGCGCGGGCGCAGCAGCAGGCGGTGCGGGCCGAGCCGCACGGGCCCCACGAAGTTGTAGAAGGTGCGGTGGATGATCTCGAGGCGTCGCATGGGATGGCGCGGCTATGGATCCGCGAGCCGGGAATTCCACAGCTGGATCATCGGCGCGCCGCCGTCGTCGCGCTCGAAGCCGAGCACGCCGAGCGCGCCGGCGTCCAGCGCCAGATGGCGCGCCAGCGGCAGGGCCGCATCGAGCCAGCGCACGGCGAGCGCGCGCAGGAAATGGCCATGGGAAAACACCGCGATGCGCCCGCCGGCACGCCGCAGCGCGTCGCGCACCCGGTCCACGCGGGCCTGCAGCTGTCCGACGGATTCACCCTCCGGGCAGCCGTCCTGGAACACGTCCCAGCGGGGCCGTAGCGCGTGGATCTGCGCGCGGGTGAGTCCTTCGTAGGAACCGTAGTCCCATTCACACAGCTCGGGTACGACGCGCGCGGCAGCCCCGAGGCCGGCCAGCTCGCAGGTGCGCCGCGCGCGCTGCAGGGGACTCGTGAGCACCTGGGAGAACTCGAGTCCCCGCAGCTGCACGCCGACGCGCCGCGCCTGGACCTCGCCGCCGGGCGTCAGCGGCAGGTCGGTGCTTCCGGTGTGCCGCCCCAACAGCGACCAGACCGTCTCGCCGTGGCGGATCAGGTAGAGCTCGGCTGCCACGAGGCCGGGTCCCATTGCCAGTTGCGGATCTCCGGCATGTCTTCGCCGTGCTCATTGATGTACTGGCGGTGCTCGATGAGTTTGCGCTGCAGTTCCTGCTTCAGGTACACGCCGGGCTCACCGGTCTGCGGCAGGCGGTCGATGGCATCCATCACCAGGTGAAAGCGGTCCAGGTCGTTCAGCACGGTCATGTCGAACGGCGTCGTGATCGTCCCTTCCTCCTTGTAGCCGCGGACGTGGAAATTGTCGTGGTTCCGCCGCCGGTAGGTCAGGCGGTGGATCAGCCACGGATAGGCATGGAACGCGAAGATCACCGGCTTGTCGCGCGTGAACAGCTGGTCGAATTCCCGATCACCCAGGCCGTGCGGATGCTCGGTCTGCGGCTGCAGCCGCATCAGGTCCACCACGTTGACCACCCGGACCCGCAGCGCCGGCAGGCGCGCGCGCAGGATCGAGACCGCCGCGAGCGTCTCGAGCGTCGGCACGTCGCCACAGCAGGCCATCACGACGTCGGGCGCCTGCTGCAGGTCGTTGCTGGCCCACTCCCAGATGCCGATGCCGGCGGTGCAGTGCTCGACCGCGGCCTTCATCGTGAGCCACTGGGGCGCCGGATGCTTGCCCGCGACCACGACGTTCACGTAGTGCCGGCTGCGCAGGCAGTGATCCATCACCGACAGCAGACAATTGGCGTCGGGCGGCAGGTACACGCGCACCACCGAAGCCTTCTTGTTGACCACGTGGTCGATGAAGCCCGGATCCTGGTGCGTGAAGCCGTTGTGGTCCTGGCGCCAGACGTGCGAGGCCAGCAGGTAGTTCAGCGAGGCGATCCGGCGTCGCCACGGCAGCGTGGCGGAGACCTTGAGCCATTTCGCGTGCTGGTTGAACATCGAGTCGACGATGTGGATGAAGGCCTCGTAGCAGTTGAACAGGCCATGCCGCCCGGTCAGCAGGTAGCCCTCCAGCCACCCCTCGCACTGGTGTTCGCTGAGCATTTCGATGACGCGGCCCTGCGTGGCCAGGAACTCGTCGTGCTCGCGTTGCGCGGGCTCCCACTGCCGCGCCGTCGATTCGAACACCGCCTCCAGGCCGTTGGAGAGGGTTTCGTCCGGTCCGAACACGCGGAAGTTGCGCTGTTCCGCGTTCAGCGCGATGACGTCCCGCAGGAACCGCCCGAGCACGTGGGTATCACCGATGCCGGGGATACCCGGGGCCGTCACGTCGAGCGCGTAGTCGCGGAAATCGGGGAGCCGCAGGTCGCGCAGCAGCATGCCGCCATTGGCGTGCGGATTGGCGCCCATGCGCCGGGCCCCTTCGGGCGCCAGCGCCGCGAGCTCGGCGAGCAGCCGCCCCGCCGAGTCGAACAGTTCCTCAGGGCGATAGCTGCGCAGCCAGTCCTCGAGCTGCTCGAGGTGCGCGGGCGGCGCGGCCGCGGACACGGCCAGCGGTATCTGGTGCGAGCGGAACGTGCCCTCGACGGCGCGCCCGTCCACGAATGCGGGTCCGGTCCAGCCCTTCGGGGAATCGAGCACGATCATCGGCCACGCCGCGGCGCGCGCGGTCGCACCCGCCGGCTCCACGGTGCGCGACCCCGCGCCAGCGCCGCGCGCGGCGGCCTGGATCTGGCGGATCTGCGCGATGGCCGCATCCAGCGCTGCCGCCATGCGCTGGTGCATCGGCAGCGGCTCATGTCCCTCGACGAAATGCGGCGTCCACCCGTAGCCCCGCAGCAGCTGCTCGAGTTCCGCACGCGGGATACGGGCCAGGATCGTCGGGTTCGCGATCTTGTAGCCGTTCAGGTGCAGGATCGGCAGTACCGCGCCGTCGCCGGCCGGGTCCAGGAACTT
>CAWIQV010000013.1:0-10058 GCA_963838275.1 uncultured Gammaproteobacteria bacterium
TGGGCAGCGCCAGCAGCCCGAAGATCTATCGCGCCAGGAAAGGCGCCGTGAAGGCCGATCCGTTCGTGGACGTCAGTGCCGATGGCACGGTGTTCTTCCTCGGCGTGCTCGCCGATGCGCCGACCGGCACGCTGTGGGCCTGCGAAATCTATCCGGCGCCGCCCGCGCCGCCCGGCGGTGCGCCGGCGACGCAGACCCACAGCGCGCTGCGCGGCTTCGACCTGAAGACCGGCGCGGCGAAGTTTCGCTGGGACCTGCCGGGCGCGACCAACCTGTGCAACGATTTCGTGATCGGCCCCGACAAGGCGCTCTACATCAGCGATACGCTGGGCGCGAAGATCTGGCGGCTGCCACCCGGTGCGGCGGCGGCCGAGGTGTTCAGTGACGACCGTACGCTGCTCGGCATCGACGGCATCACCTTCATCGGCGATGTGCTGTACGAGAACAACGTGATCTTCAACAAGCTCTACCGCGTGCCGGTGGACGAGCATGGCAAGGCCGGCAAGCCGGTGGACCTCTGGACCGACAAGCCGATCCAGGGGCCGGATGGCATGCGCGCCGCGAACGGCAAACTGTTCCTGACCGAGAACGGCGCAGGCAAGGTGGACGCGGTGACCGTCAACGGGGATACCGCCAGCATCACCGTGCTCCAGCAGGGACTCGCGACACCGACCGCGATCGAGCCGGCGGGCGACACGCTCTGGTACGGCGAGCGCGCGGCCGACAAGGCGCACTCGATGCCGCTGCCGAAGTAACCGCGCCGCCGGCGCGGCGCAGATCGCGGCCCCGGTCGGGTCCCGGGCACCACCGGGGCCCGTCGGTACCCCATCGGTCGGGTCCCCATCGGTTCAGTGGCGCCGCCCGCGGCGCCGGTGCATCATTACCCGTTCAGACAGCGCCTCAAATCGCCAGGGCGGTGCCGGCTGGCCACGCCCGAAGGACTACATCATGGCCGTCATCGGGGTGAACGCATCACGCGTCGGGATGGAACCGTCAGCAGCCGGCGGATCGCCGCTCGCCGTGCTGGTGTGCGTCGCGGCGCTGTTTCCGGTGGCCGCGCCGGCCCAGGACGCGCAGCTCGGCAGCGCCACTTTCGCGAGCAACTGCCAGGCCTGCCACGGTGCGCACGCCGACGGTGGCCAGGGGCCCTCGCTGCTGGTCGCAGCCGCGTATGCGCACGGTGCGGACGACGCGAGCGTCGCCCGGACCATCCACGATGGCTTCTCCGAGGGAGGCATGCCGGCCTTCGGCGCGGTGCTGTCCGAGGCGCAGATCAGCGGCATCGTCGCGTACCTGCACCAACTGCGCGAGGCCCCGCCACCGCCGTCCACGAAGCCGAACGTCGTGCTCGACTACCAGCCCCTCGGCGTCCCGAAGGGGGTCGTGCACACCGAACTGCATGACTTCCGCGCCGAGACCGTCGCGCAGGTGGGGCAGCCCTACGCCTTCGACTTCCTGCCGGACGGCCGCATCCTGATCACCGAGGTCGACGGCAACCTGCGCATCGTCGAGCATGGTCGGCTGGCGCCCGATCCGGTGGCCGGCGCTCCGCGCGGCAACGCGCTGGGACTCATGGGCGGTGGCGGGCGCAGCCTGCTCGACGTGCTGGTCGATCCGGACTATGCGCACAACGGCTGGATCTACCTGGTGACCGCCCATGCGGTGAAGAACGCGCAGGGCAAGCTCGACGGCTTCGCGCGGATCAACCGCGGGCGGATCCGCAATGGCCGCTGGATGGACTACCAGGTCCTGACCGAATTCTCGATCGATGTACACCACCGGGCTGCGCATGGCGTTCGAGGCCCAAGCGCTTGATCTATATCGGCACCTCCTTTCCTGACGGTGACTACTTCGCGCCCGCAGACCCTGGGCAAGACGCCGCCGCAGCTGCTCTCCAGCTCCTGGGGCAAGATCCTGCGCTTGACCGCGGACGGCAAGGTGCCACGCCGACAATCCGTTCATCGATACGCCGGGCGCCTCCCGTCTATCTACGCGTATGGGATTCGCGCGCCGCTCGGGCTGGCCTTCGATCGCAACGGCGAGCTGTGGGAGTCCGAGAACGGACCGCGCGGCGGCGATGAACTCAATCACATCAAGGCCGGACACAACTACGGCTGGCCGCTCATCACCTGGGGCCATCGCTACGATGCGACGCCGATGCCGGCGCACCCGGAGCCGGAGGGTGCCGAGGTCGGGAAATTCGATCAGCCCGTGATCGACTGGTCGCCTTCGCCGGCGCTTTCGGCGATCGTCGTTCTACGAGCGGCAAGGCCTTCCCGCGCTGGAAGGGCAACATCCTGATGGGCTCGCTGAAGCAGATGGACCTGTTCCGCATCGTGCTGGATGGCGATCGGCCCGTGGTGCAGGAAACGCTGCTGCATGGCCTGCAGCGCATCCGCGACGTACGCGTCGGTCCGGAGGGCGATGTCTACGTGCTCACCGACGCCGGGCAACTGGTGCGCCTCGTGCCGGCCCACTGAGCCGACCCCATGAGCCGGCCCGCGCAGTGCCCCGTGAGCGCGCTCCCCTCGAGCGACCGGCGCGCAACCGCCAGCGCGCGTCGCATTCCGGGCGCAATCCTGCTGCTGCTCGGCGCGCTGGTGCCGATGGGGGCGTGGGCCGATGCGGCGCCCGCCGGCACGGACACCTTCGTGCAGCACTGCGCGGTCTGCCACGGCGCGCAGGCCGATGGCGGCCGCGGTCCGTCGCTGCTCGCTCCGCGCTACGCGCACGGGATGGACGATGCGAGCGTCGCGCGCAGCATTCGCGACGGCTTTCCAGAGGCCGGCATGCCCGCGTTCGGCGCGACGCTGTCGGATGCGCAGATCGGCGACGTCATCGCGTGGTTGCGGGCGCAGCGCGCGGCGCCGCCGCCGCCCTCGACGCGGCTGGACGTGGCCCAGTCCTACCAGCCGCTCGGCCTGCCGCACGGGGTCGTGCATACCGAACTGCACGATTTCCGCGTGCAGACCGTCGCCGAAGTCGGTCAACCGTATGGTTTCGCTTTCCTGCCCGACGGCCGCATCCTGATCACCGAGATCGCCGGGAATCTGCGCGTCGTCGAGCACGGACACCTGCTTGCCGATCCGGTGCCCGGGGCGCCGCGCGGCAACGGACTGGGGTTGCGCGGCGGCGGCGGGCGCAGCCTGCTCGACGTGCTGGTCGATCCGGACTACGCGCACAACGGCTGGATCTACCTGGTGACCTCCCACGCGGTGAAGAACGCGCAGGGCAGGCTCGACGGCTTCGCGCGCATCAACCGCGGGCGGATCCGCCGGGGCCGCTGGACCGACTATCAGGTGCTCACCGAGTTCTCGATCGACGTGACCACCGGGCTGCGCATGGCCTTCGACGCGGGCAGGCGCCTGCTCTACATCGGCACCTCGTTTCCCGATCCGGACTACATTGCGCCCGAGAACCTGGGCAGGCAGCCACCGCAGCTGCTCTCGAGCCCGTGGGGCAAGATCCTGCGCATGACCGAGGACGGCAAGGTGCCGACGGACAACCCGTTCGTCGATACTCCCGGTGCATTCCCTTACGTGTACGCCTACGGGATTCGTGCGCCGCTGGGGCTGGCCTTCGATCGCCATGGCGAGCTGTGGGAAGCCGAGAACGGACCGCGTGGCGGCGATGAGATCAATCACATCCGGGCCGGGCACAACTACGGCTGGCCGCTCATCACGTGGGGTCACCGCTACGATGCGGCGCTGATGCCTGCGCACCCGGAACCGGTGGGTGCAGAGCTCGGAAAGTTCGACCAGGGCGTCGTGAACTGGTCGCCGTCGCCCGCGCTGTCGTCCATCGCGTTCTATGCGGGCAAGGCCTTCCCGCGCTGGCAGGACAACCTGCTGGTCGGCTCGATGAAGCAGATGGACCTGTTCCGCATCGTGCTGGATGGCGATCGACCCGTGGTGCAGGAAACGCTGCTGCACGGGGTGAACCGCATCCGCGACGTGCGCGTCGGTCCCGACGGCTACGTCTACGTGCTGACCGACGCCGGGCAGCTGCTGCGGATGGTCCCGGCCCGTTGACCGGGCCCGGGCCCGGGCCGCGGGTCCGTGCCGACCGGCTTACCGTGGCGCTGGCGGCGGCGCCAGCTCCGCGTACACCGCGCCTTCAAATTCACGTAGCGTGCGAATGGCCGCGTCATCGTAGAACGGCAGATACTGCATCAGCAGTACGGCGCCGAGACCGCGCTGCGGATCGATCCAGAATTCGGTGTTGTAGATGCCGGCCCAGCTCAGGCTGCCCGGGCTGCGGTGTCCGCTCCCCGCGTGGCCCGTCCCCGCGTCGTCCGGCGCGCTGATCTGGAAACCGAATCCGAACTTGTCCCGCCCCGCACCGAGCGGGAATGGCCGGGTGCGCGCGGGATTCGCCGCCGGCTGCCGCGACACGAACAGCGCCCCGATCTGGTTGCGGCTCATGAGCGCGACCGACTTCGCACTCAGGATTCGCGTGTCCTCGAGGCGGCCGCCATTGAGCAGCATGCGCAGGAACCGGCCGTAGTCGTCGGCGGTGGAATAGAGCCCGCCGTCGCCGTGAAACGGCGGAGTCGGGCTTCCGGGCACGATCCGGTCGGGCTGCTGCTGAAACCTGCCATCGTCATGGTCGTAGAGAGTGACGACTCGCGACTGCTTGGCGGCAGGTACGGCGAAGGAGGTGTCGACCATCCTCAAGGGCACGAAGATGTGTTCCTGAAAATAGGCCTCCAGGGATTCACCGCTGATCTTTTCGACGATCAGCCCGAGTACGCGCGTGCTCGGGCTGTAGGTCCATCGCTCGCCCGGATCGTGCAGCAGCGGCAGTTCCCATTCGGCCTTGTCGTTACCCTGCTGCAGCCGCGCGACGATCGGGCTCGAGAACGCGTAGCCGATGCCGGAGGTATGCGTCAGCAGGTGGCGCAGCGTCATCGTGCGCTTTGCCGGGCGGGTCCCGTAGGTACCGTCGACCGGGTTGAAGTGCGTGATGACCCGCAGGTGGTCGAATCCGGGCAGGTACCTCGAGACGGGATCATCCAGCGCCAGCTTGCCCTGCTCCAGCAGCATCATGACCGCCACGGACGTGACCGGCTTGGTCATCGACGCAATGTTGAAGATCGCATCGGTGCGCAACGGTATGCCGTGTGCGACGTCGAGCACTCCCGCGGCACCCTGGAACAGCACCCGGTCGCGATCCACGACCAGCCCGACGACTCCGGGCGCATCCCCGCGCTCGACGGCGCGCGCGAGCACTGCCGTGACCGCCGCCGTCGACTGCGCGTAGCACGACGCACCGAGGCCCGCGAGCGACAGCGCCATGCCGAGTGCGAATCCGTTGCGTGCCGTCCGCAGCGTAGTCGTGACTCCCAACGTACGCGCTCGCCCGTTCTAGACCCCCGGTACGATGCGGATGTCCCGCACCGCGCCGCCATTCAACGCCGCCAGCGCGGCCTGGTACGCCGGGCCGTCGTGCATCGCAATCGCCTGCGCCACCGATTCGAACTCGATGATCACGGTGCGCTCCATCTGCCCCGACTCATAGGTATGGGCGGGCATGCCCCGCGCCAGGAACCGCCCGCCAGCCGCTTCGATCGCGGGACCGGCAAGTTTCGCGTACGCCGCGAGTTTTGCGGGATCGGAGATCTCGCGATAGCAGGAAATGAAATATGCCTTGGCCATGCCCACTCCGGAATTGCAAGAAGGGTGATCGCGAAGACTCTAGCACGATGATGCAGCAGTGACCGACGTGCCGTTGGATTTGCACGCTCGGTTCGGAATCGGATCAGCGCTTCAGATGCGCCGACCTCGCTGGCGTGGCGGGCGTCGGCGTGCTCGGGTGCGGTGCCGAGCGTGCCACCATCGGCGCCCCCGATGCGGCGCCCCGTGCCGGCGCGTTCGGCCGCGCACTGGTGCCACCGGGGCCCCCGTCATAGCTCACCCGGCTGACGCCGGCATTGACTGCGACCGACTCGCGGTAGGTGTGGCGCGCGAGGCCGGCCTGCACATTCGCGACCGCGGTGTTGTACGCGAACGCGCCGCCCACCCAGCGGCCGCCGGCGAACCCGGAGCCGGAATAGCCGAAGCCGTAGTCGACCCCGCCGTAGTAGCCGATGCGCGGACCCCAGTATCCGGCGTGAAACAGGTATGCCGAGCCGGTGAAACTCCAGTAGCCGGGCGTCCAGAGCACGCCGACCCGCGGCGGCAGTACCCAGAGCCCCGGTACCCAGATGTAGCCTGCGTTGCGCCAGGACCAGTAGCCGGGCGTCCACAGGTAGCCGTCTGCAGGCAGGGGAGGCTGATCGTATGCCGGCAGCGGCGGCGGTGCGACCGCGGCACGCGGCTCCTGATCGGCGTCGCGCCGATCCCGCTCCGCATTGCTGCCGGGCAGGCTGTCGAGTGCGGGACCCCAGGCGGCCGCGATCTGCGGCACCGCGGCGCCATTCACCGTGACGTTGACCAGCCGCGAATCGGACACCTGGCCCGCGTAGACGACATCCGTGCTGTGGCCATTCCAGGCGGCAGGTGCGTCATGACGGTGCAGCACGAACGCGTGCGGCGTGAACTGCTCGATGGTCCAGGTCTCCTCCGTGCCATCCAGCCGCGTATACACGCCCTGGTTCCACTGCAGCGTGAAGCAATTGGTCCAGCACAGATGGATCAGCGCCGGCGGGCCCTGCGCAGTCTCGAGCCGCAACACGGATTGAGTCGTGCTCGACGGGTCGGGCTGGTCTTGATACACGACATGCCCTTCGGCATCGACTGAACGGTAGACGTCACTGGCGTGCAGAAGGCCGCCGGCCGATCCGAGCAGCGCCAACGCGGCGAGGACTGTTCGCATCGGGCGAGCTTAATGTGGCGGGCAGAGCCGGTGCGGAGATTCCCGTCACACTGCCACCGTGCCGTCGACGGGCATAACGCCGCGCCGAGGCCCACGATGGATGCGCAGCACCAGCATTGCGCCGAGCATGCACAGCGCACCGGAGATCATCGTGGCGGTCGTATAGCTGCCGAGGGCATGGCGCAGCATGCCACCCCCGAGCGCCGCAAAGGCCGCACCGAATTGATGTCCGGCGAACACCCAGCCGAACACGACGGGCGCCTCGCGGGTTCCGAACACATCGCTGGTCAGCCGCACGGTCGGCGGCACGGTGGCAACCCAGTCCAGCCCGTAGAGGACGCCGAACACCGGCAGGCCGAGGTAGGCATAGCCGAAGGCAGAGGGCAGGAACATCAGCGCCAGGCCGCGCAGGCCGTAGTACCAGCACAGCAGCACGCGGTTGTTGAACCGGTCCGACAGCCATCCCGAGAGTGTCGTTCCGAGCAGGTCGCACACGCCCATCATCGCCAGCATGCCGGCGCCCCGGACCTCGGACAGGCCGTAATCGCCGCACATCGCGATGAAGTGGGTTCCTATGTAGCCATTGGTGCTCGCGCCGCAGATGAAGAACGAGCCGAACAGCAGCCAGAAATCCCCGACCCGCGCCGCGCGGGCGAGCGTCGCCAACGCACTGACGAGCGGATTGACGCCCGTCGCGTTCCCGGCCGCGGCTGGCGCGTGCTCCCCGTAGCGCGGCAGGCCGAGGGAAGCCGGCCCTTCCGGCAGCCGCCATGCCACCAGCGCCGCGATCGCGGCGGTGACTGCCGCGAGCACCAGCACGATCGGGCGCCAGCCACGGTGCTCCACCACCCAGGCCATCGCCGGCAGGAACAGCAGCTGCCCCGTGGCCGAACTTGCCGTCAGCAGGCCCATCGCGAGTCCACGCCGCTGCGAGAACCAGCGGTTCACGATCACCGCTCCGAGCGTCGTCGAGGTCGCGCCGGTGGCCGCGCCCACCAGCACGCCCCAGGCCAGGACCAGCTGCCAGCCGGACCGCATCCGGCTGGACAGCGCGACCGCCACGGCCAGTACCGACAGCGCGGTGGCCACGGTCCGGGTCACACCGAAGCGCTGCATCGCGGCTGCGGCAAACGGTCCCATCAGGCCGAACAGCAGCAGGTTCAGCGCCAGCGCACCGGATATCAGGGTGCGCGACCAGCCGAAGTCCCGCTCCAGCGGCACCATCAGCACGCTGGGAGTCGAGCGCACGCCGGCCGTCAGCAGCAGGACCAGGAAGGTGACGGCCAGCGCTACCCAGGCGTAGTGCAGCCGCTCCGGGCGGCCCGTGGTCATCGCCTCCATGTCAGGGCATCCCTGTCAGGGCATCCATGCTACGATGTGACCGCTCAGTAACATTCTGGAGGATGGTAGTTACCGCATGGTCACATTGTCAACGCCGGCCGGGCGGGTGCGCGCGCGGCGCGCCACGCCCGGCGAGCTCGCACAGGCCAGGATCCTGGACGCCGCCGAGGACCTGTTCTACCGGGAGGGCGCGCGCAACGTGGGCATCGAGGCGGTGATCCGCCTCGCCGGCGTCCACAAGATGAGCCTGTACCGGCAGTACCAGTCGAAGGAGGACCTGCTGCTGCAGTACCTGCGGCGCCGCGAGGCCCGGTTCTGGCAATACTTCGAGGCCAGCCTGGCGCGGCATCCGGGCAACCCGGGACGCCAGTTGCGCCAGGTGTTCCGTGACCTGCGCGCTCGCGCCGCGGCGCCGGGCTACCGCGGCTGCCCGTTCGTCAACGTCGCCGCGGAGTTTCCGGATCCGTCGCACGAGGTGCGGCGGCAGGTTGCCGCATTCAAGACCGGCGTCGTGCAGCGCCTGGCGGCACTGGCACGGACCGCACGGGCGCGCCGGCCGCTCGCGCTGGCGCGCGCACTGGCCCTGCTGCTCGAAGGCACCTATGCCGCGAGCCAGACCCATGGGCCCGGCAACGCGCTGGTCGCGGCGATGCCCGGAGTCGCCGATACGCTGCTGAAGGAACATGGGGTCCGGACCGGATAGCGCCGCCGCTCCCGGTGGCGCGGCGCTGCGCGTCCGGCGTGCGGGCAGCGAGGATTGCGCGGTGGTCGTGCAGATCCTGCAGGAGGCCGCGCGGTGGCTGGAGCAGCGCGGGCAGGTCCTGTGGCGCGACGCCGAACTGCAGCCCGAGCGCATCGCGATGGAAGTACGGCAGGGACTGTATCGCCTGGCTGAAAGTCCGGACGCGGTCCTGGGGACGATCCGGTTTCAGCTCGAGGATCCGGAATTCTGGCCGGATGTACCTGGGCACGAAGCCGCCTACGTGCATCGCCTGGCGGTGCGTCGCAGTGCCGCCGGCGGAGCCGTCTCCCGGGCCCTGCTGCGCTGGGCGGTGGAACACACCCGCAGCCTTGGGCTGTGCTACCTGCGCCTCGACTGCGAGGCCGCGAGACCGCGGCTGCGTGCGCTGTACGAAGACTTCGGCTTTCGGCATCACAGCGACCGGCAGGTCGGACCCTACTACGTCGCGCGCTACGAGTATCCGATCCAGGGGACGCAAGTCCCGCGTCGCCAGCGATTCTAGGGGCTCTCGGATGCCGGGCTGTACGGATGCGGCAGCGACGCCACCTGCGCCGCAGTGACCTGGCCCCGAAACGCGTTGCCGAAATGCCCGCGGACGTAGTTGACCACGTCGGCGATCTGCGCATCGCTCAGGTGCACGGTGCGGATCTCCTGTACCTGGCTCGCCGGCAGACCGAATGGTGGCATCGCATTGCGGCCGTTGAGCACCGTGAGCGCCGCGTACTGCCATGAACCCAGCGCGGCATCGCCCGCCAGTTTCGGGTAGTGCCCGGCACCCACCGCGCCCTCGCCGGCCGGCATGTGGCAGCCCTGGCAGATGTGGCTGTAGATCTCCGCCCCCCCGATGTCGCCCACGCCCGCGGAGGAGGTGAAGGTCGAATCGTCGGCGCAGGCACCGGTGGTGATCAGGCAGGCGGCGACGATCGCGGTGGCCCCGGCCACGAGCCTCGGCGTGCCACCGTTCCTGGCCGGGCGCCCCGAGCGCGCTCGGTCCGGGCGCGCCATCATGCCTTGGCACCCTGCGCCACGGCGCGCTGATGCAGCCGCCCGATGGCATCGAGCGCCGAAGTCACCGCACCTTCCTGCCACGCGCTCAGGTACGACGCGTGCTCGCCGGCCAGCGCGATGCGTCCGTCGATCTGGCACAGATCGTCGTAGT
>CAWIQV010000014.1:0-36351 GCA_963838275.1 uncultured Gammaproteobacteria bacterium
GGGCGGCGATGGCAACCAGGTTTGGACTGGCACGTGCGGGTGCATTATGGATCGCCGGCTTCGCGCTGGGGATTGCAGCCGCGCCGCAGCCTGCCCGCGCGGCGGACGAAATCCAGGTCTATAACGCCGAGATCGCCGATCTTGGCCAATGGACGGTCCAGCATCATTTCAACTATGCCTTCAGCGGCCTCGATTACCCGCCGTTTCCCGGCGGCCTGGTGCCGAACCACGCCCTCAACGCCACCCCGGAATTCGCCTATGGGTTGACCAAATGGCTTGAACTCGGACTTTACATTCCATGGGCCGTCAACGAGCAAGGCCAGTTCCTGTCCAACGCCTTCAAGCTCAGAACCTTGTTCGTGGTCCCCGACGCCGCTAAGCGGGATTTCTTCTACGGGCTTAATTTCGAATACGATTATACGACGCCGCCGTTTTCTCAGACGCGCTTCGCGATGGAAATCCGGCCCATCATCGGCTGGCGCAACCCGAACTGGGAGTTCATCATCAATCCGATTTTCGATGTCGGCTTCGGGCGTCTCGGCGACGTTGACTTTGCGCCGGCCGCGCGGCTGGCCCGCACCTTCAGCGACGATCTCGCCTTCGGTTTGGAATATTATGCGGATTTCAACGGTGCGCCGGGCAGTTTTGCGTCCTTCAATCAGCAGCAGCACAATCTCTACGCCGTGACGGATTTCAAGGTGGGGGTCATCGACGTGGACTTTGGGCTCGGCTACGGCCTCACCCCCGGCTCGAATCGGTTCATGGCCAAAACCATCCTGACCTATGCGATCCCGGTCGATAACGGATCGGAAAATGACAAGATGCCGGTGAAGGCGCCGCCGATGCGGTCGTCGCGCATAACTTCGGCGGTTTCCGCGGATGTCGCACGGGCGTTGCGCGAAGCCGGGGCGCTCATGATCGTGCAGGACGCCGACGAACTGCTCGCCGCGTTGTGCGCGCTGCTGGATTCGCCGGCCGAGCGCGCCCGCATCGGCGCTGCCGGGCATGCGGTCATCGAAGCCAACCGCGGCGCACTCGAGCGCCTGGATCGCCTGATCGAGCCGCTGCTGGCGCCGCGGGGCTAGGGTCCGGGCGGCGCGGCTGCCGGCGGCGGCAGCGCGGCCGGGGGCGGCACGCCTCCGGCGCCACCGGCAACCCCTGCGACGGGGGCACCAGCGGCGAGGCGGAATTCGCCGGAAAATCAGGTGTCGCCGGCACGGCCGGCGGGGTAGGTTCGGCCTGCGTGAGCCAGCCGTTGATCTGCTCGACCGTGTGCTGGTCGAGATTGCCGGCCGCCAGACGCAGCAGCACGATGTCCGTCAGGTACGCGTACTTGGCCTGGGCGTAGTCGTTTTCGGCTTGCACCAGCAGGCCGCGCGAGGTCAGCACATCGACGGCGGTCTTCGTGCCGACGGAATAGCCAGCCTCCGTCGCCTGCAGCGAGACCCGGTTGGATTCGACCGCCTGTTTCAGGGCACGCACCGCCGCAATCTGGCTGATGATGCCCTGGTAGGCATCGCGTGTCTGCTCCTCGGTCTGTCGCGAGGTGTAGTCGAGGCCCGACTTGGCCGCGTCCCACGTGTACCGGGCCTGGCGGATCTTCGAACTCGTCGCCCCCCCGGAGAACAGCGGCACGGAAATCGAGACTCCCCAGACCAGGTCGCGCGTATCGGTGCCGTAGCCGAGCGGAAAGGGCAGGTTCGCGGCGGCCTCTCCGGCGATGGGGCTGCTGGCACTCGCCGGCGCGCCGTGATTGAGCGCCCAGTTGCGCGCGACACCCACGTTGACCGTAGGGATGTTGCCGCCGTAGGAGGTCAGCAGTCCGTCGTGCGCGATGTCGGCCGCAAGGCGGCTGGCGATCAGGCTCGCGTTCTGGCTCATCGCCGTGGTGACCCAGGTATCCTCGCTGGCGGGATCGGGCGTCAGCAGCGGCATGTCGTCGCCTGGCGCCGCCAGGCTGGCGTAGGTTTCCCCGGTGATCGCCCGCAGCAGGTCCTGCTGCGTCGCCAGCGCGCGCTTCGCGGCGATCACGGCCGCCGAAGTACTGTCGCGCGAGGCGCGCGCGATCTCGACGTCGGTGATCGCGATCAGGCCGACTTCGAAGCGCCGCTCCGCCTGGTCGAGCTGTATCTGCACCGACGCCAGCGCGCTCTGCTGCGTGAGCAGCGCGTCCTGCGCGGCGAGTACCGCGAAATACTGCGCCGTCACCCGCTGCACCAGGCTCTGTTCGGCCGCCTGGTAGTTGGCCTCGGACTGCGCGACGGTCGCATCGGCCGCCTTGAGCGCCACCCAGCTGTCCCACGAGAACAGGCTGACCTGGAGACCGAGGTTCAAGGTGGATTTCGAGGTGATGGTCCGGTCGCCGACGCCGGCCCACGACTTGTTGGCGCTGACATCGAGTGGCAGCAGGTTGATCAGTGCCTGGGTCCGGGTTTCGCGGATCGCCAGGCGTGTCGCCACCGCCTGCTGCAGCAGCGGATCGGATACGCGCGCGCGCGCATAGACCTGCATCAGGTCCGTTCCGTGGGCGGCGCCAGCTGCCAGCGAGGCCGCGACGACGAACATCCAGGGACCATTACCCTTCATGAGCCGACACCAGAAGTTGATGGAACTAGTACGCCGGCAGTCCGGGATCGACATCTCGGGCCCAGGCATCGATGCCGCCGGCGAGATTGATGGCCTGGTTGAACCCCGCGCCCGCCAGGAACTGCGCCGCCCGCCGGCTGCGGCCACCGGCCTTGCACATTACGATCGTGGTGGCCCGCGCGTCCAGCTCCGCAAGGCGCCGCGGCAGCTCATCTAAAGGTATGTTAATGCTGGCCGGAAGCCGGGCGATCGCGCACTCCCACGGCTCGCGCACGTCCAGCACCGTGACGGTCTCG
This sequence comes from uncultured Gammaproteobacteria bacterium, assembly GCA_963838275.1. GTDB lineage: Bacteria > Pseudomonadota > Gammaproteobacteria > Steroidobacterales > Steroidobacteraceae > FEN-1191. The sequence goes on from CAWIQV010000014.1 coordinate 2,883, forward strand.
CCCGCGTCGAGCCGGCGCTTGAGTTCCTGGGGAGTGATTTCCGGGATCACGGTGCGTCGGCGCTCAGAAACCGAACGCCGGCGGGCGCGGCGCATGCTCCAGCGCTTCGATGCAGGTCTCGAACACTACCCGGGTGACCCAGTCGCGTTCGCCGACCCGGCGGACCAGCCGGGCCTGCTGCAGCGTCTGGTCGCCGACCGCGACGAACAGGCGGCCCCCCGGGCGCAGCGCGCGCTCGAATCGCGGCTGGTAGATCGGCAGCGCTGCGGTCAGCAGGATCACGTCGTAGCGGGCCTCCTCGGCCAGCTCCAGGCCGTCGGCCTCGACGATCTCGATCGGCAGGCCGGCGCCCGCGGCCGCGAGGTTGGCGCGCGCGAACTGCGCGAGCGACGGATGCAGCTCGATGCTGCGCGCGCGGCCCGCGAGCCTCGCGAGGCACGCCGTCACGTAGCCCGAACCGGTACCGATCTCCAGCACCTGCTCGCCCGGGCGTACCGCGAGGGCCTGCAGGATGCGGCCTACCAGCAGCGGCCGCAGCATGCGCTTGCCGAGCGGCAGCGGGATCTCGCAGTCCGCAAAGGCGAGCTCGCGCCACGCCGGTGGCATGAACCGCTCGCGCGGCACCGCGCGCAGCGTCTCCAGGATGTGCTCATCCAGCACGTCGCAGGCACGCACCTGCTGGTCGATCATCTGCTCGCGTGCCACGTCCGTCAGCATTGAACTTAATCCGGCAACAGCCTCGTGGGCGGGCACGTTAAGGGTTTTCGCCGCGCCTGCCAAGGGCCGCTTCGCGCACGGCGCGCGCGCATTTCGTGAAATGCCGTCGTGCGCTTCCCCTACTCGGCTATGCTTGGGGAGACGGCGGTGGCAGAGCTTGGCCCTTCTCCCAAGGAAAACATCGCCCGAACACGCCGCCTTGACGCTCTTCAATCTCCTGCTCTGCCTGGCTCTGGTCGCGGCCGCATGGCTGCTGTGCGTGTTGATCCTCAGGGATCGCCGCGCGCGCGCCGCGCTCGGGCTGCTTGCGGAGCAGCTGCAGCGCGGCGCCAGTGACGCCACCAATGCGCGGCCCATCGACCTGCGTCCGGTGCCGCCCGAGTTCTCGGCGCTGGTCGGCGCGGCGAATCAACTGCTGTCGCGCGCGGCGCCCGCGGCCGAGCGGCCGCTGGCGCGCAGCGCGCCGCTCCAGGAGCTCGGCGACCGCGTGCATGAGGCCGTGCTGATCCACGCGCGCACGATCCGCTACGCGAATCCACAGTTCGCGTCGCTGCTCGGCTCGACGCCCGAGCGGCTGGTCGGCCGCCAGCTCGCCGAGCTGGTACGCCCGGAGTACGCGGCGCTGGTGGCCGACAACCTGCGGCGGCGACTGGCCGGGGAGCAGGCGGTCGAGCGCTATGAAGCCGAGCTGGCGGCACCGCAGGGCCAGCCGTTGCGCGTGGAATTCTCGAGCTGGCCCCTCGAGTACCTCGGCGAGCGCGCGCTGCTGATCGTCGGCGTAGAGGTGCTGCCGACCCAGACCCTGCAGGTCCTGCCGTCGGGCGGCGGCGGATCGCGTGCGCGACGCGCACTCGAATCGTTGCCGGAGGCCCTGATCACGACCGACGCCCAGGGCCGTGTCGACTACCTCAATCCGGCCGCGGCGCGGTTGTTCGGCGTCGACGCGAAGACCGCCGGCGGCGTCGCGCTCGAAGAGCTCGCGCCGGTCGTCGAGGAGTCGGACCGCAGGCTGCTCGCGGAACCGGTGCGGCAGGCGCTCGGTGCCGGCGCGCCCCTGAACATCGGACGGCGCGCGTTCCTGATCCGCAGCGCCGGCCACGAGCGGCTGGTCGAGCTCTCGGCCGCCCCGATCCGCCGGGAGACCGGCGAAGGAATCGGCGCGGTCGCGTTGCTGCACGACGTCACGGAAGTGCGTGGCCTCGCGCGCCAGATGTCCTACCAGGCGACTCACGATGCCCTGACCGGGCTGGTCAACCGGGTCGAGTTCGAGCGCCGGCTGCAGGAGAGCGTCGATACGGCGCATCGCGGCGATGGCGCGCACGTGCTGTGCTACATGGATCTGGACCGCTTCAAGGGCATCAACGACACCAGCGGCCACCAGGCCGGCGATGCGATGCTGCGTGAGATCGCGAAGATCCTGCGCCAGGCCGTGCGCGACTCGGACACGGTCGGCCGCGTCGGCGGCGACGAGTTCGGCATGCTGCTGGTAGGTTGCCCGCTCGAGAAGGCGCGGCAGATCGCGGACGACGTGTGCCGGGCGGTGAACGACTTCCGCTTCGTGTGGAAGGATCGCATCTTCAACGTCGGCGTGAGCATCGGCCTGGTCGAGATCGCGCGCGAGAGCGGCGACCATGGAGGAGGTGATGGCGGCCGCCGACTCGGCCTGCTACGTGGCCAAGCGCCACGGCGGGCACGTCGCCGTGTATTCGGCGCGTGACGAGATCTTCGCGCGCCAGACCGGCGAGATCCACTGGCTGCAGGTGCTGCAGTCGGCGCTGCGCGAGAGCCGCTTCGAGCTGTATTGCCAGCCGATCGTGGCGACCTTCGCCGCGAACGACGAAGGTCCGGCCATGGAAGTGCTGGTGCGCCTGCGCGACGATGCCGGCGCGCAGCTTGCCGCCGACGGAGTTCGTCCGCGCCGCCGAGCGCTACCGGCTCATGGGACTGATCGACCGCTGGGTCGTGCAGACCACGCTTACCGGCGCTCGGCCGCGGCGCGATCGCGCTGCGCGCCGAAGCGCTCGCTGGCCATCAACATCTCCGGCCAGACGCTCGCCGACGGCCAGTTTCTCGAATTCGTGGTCGAGTGCTTCGACTCGACCGGCGCCAACCCTGCGCAGATCTGCTTCGAGATCGCCGAGAACGCCGTGATCGCGAACTTCGAGCAGGCGCGCCGGTTCGTCGGCGTGCTGCACGGGATGGGTTGCCGCTTCGCGCTCGACGACTTCGGCATCGGCCTGGGTTCGTTCGCCAACCTCAAGAACCTCGCCGTCGACTACCTCAAGATCGACGGCTCGTTCTTCAAGAACCTGGCACGCGACAGCGTCAACCAGGCGATGGTCACGGCAATGATCCGGCTGGCGCGCACGCTGAACTTCCAGGTCATCGCCGAGCAGGTCGAGGACGCCAGCGCGATGGATGCGGCACGCCGCATCGGCGTGGACTACCTGCAGGGCTTCGCGGTCGGTCGCCCGGAGCGGCTCGCGATGGCGGCCTGAGCGTCGCCGCCCCGGGTGCCGCCTACAGCAGCGGCACCAGCAGCAGCGCGACGATGTTGATGATCTTGATCAGCGGGTTGATGGCCGGGCCGGCGGTGTCCTTGTAGGGATCGCCGACCGTGTCGCCGGTGACCGCGGCCTTGTGCGCGTCCGATCCCTTGCCGCCGAAATGGCCTTCCTCGATGTATTTCTTCGCGTTGTCCCAGGCGCCGCCGCCGGTGCACATCGAGATCGCGACGAACAGGCCGGTCACGATCGTGCCGATCAGCAGGCCGCCGAGCGCCCTGATGCCGGCGCCGGGACCCATCAGGGCCGTCATGCCGAACGCGATGACGACCGGTACCAGGATCGGCAGCAGCGAGGGCACGATCATCTCGCGGATCGCGGCCCGCGTGAGCAGGTCGACGGCCCGCGAGTAGTCGGGCTTGGCCGTGCCGTCCATGATGCCCTTGATCTCGCGGAACTGGCGCCGTACCTCGGTCACCACGGAGCCGGCGGCGCGACCCACCGCTTCCATCGCCATGGCGCCGAACAGGTAGGGCACGAGGCCGCCGATGAACAGGCCGATGATCACCGCCGGATCGGACAGCGAGAACGCCGGCATCGCGCGGCCCACGGCCGTCAAATGCGCTTCCAGGTTGTGCGTGTAGTCGGCGAACAGCACCAGCGCCGCGAGGCCCGCCGAACCGATGGCATAGCCCTTGGTCACGGCCTTGGTCGTATTGCCCACCGCATCGAGCGGGTCGGTGATGTTGCGGATCGAACTCGGGCAGCTCGGCCATCTCGGCGATGCCGCCGGCGTTGTCGGTGATCGGGCCGTAGGCGTCGAGCGCGACGATCATGCCGGTCATCGACAGCATCGCGGTCGCGGCGACGGCGATGCCGTACAGCCCACCGAGGGTGAAGGCGCCGTAGATCGCGAGGCACACCGCGATCACCGGCAGCGCGGTGGACTTCATCGCTCACGCCGAGTCCCGCGATCATGTTGGTGGCGTGGCCGGTCTGCGAGGCCGCGGCGACGCCGCGCACGGGCCCGAATTCGGTGGCCGTGTAGTACTCGGTGATGACGATCATCGCGGCGGTCAGGGCGAGGCCGATCAGCGCGCAGCCGAACAGTCGCTCCGACCGCCTGCCGGCAGCAGTGCGCTGGTGATGAACCAGAACGCGACCGCCGAGATCAGGCCGGCGACGATCACGCCCTTGTACAGCGCGTTCATGATCTTGCCGCCGGCGCCGACGCGCACGAAGAAAGTGCCGACGATCGAGGAGATGATCGATGCGGCGCCGAGCGCGAGCGGATACACCAGGATGGCGAGGCCGAGGTCCGGGCGCAGCAGTCCGCCGAGCAGCATGGTCGCGACGATGGTGACGGCGTAGGTCTCGAACAGGTCGGCGGCCATGCCGGCGCAGTCGCCGACGTTGTCGCCGACGTTGTCGGCGATCACCGCCGGATTGCGCGGATCATCTTCCGGGATGCCGGCTTCGACCTTGCCGACGAGGTCGGCACCGACGTCCGCGCCCTTGGTGAAGATGCCGCCGCCGAGCCGCGCGAAGATCGAGATCAGCGAGCCGCCGAAGGCGAGGCCGACCAGGGAATGCAATGCCGCGCTCGTCGCCGAGCGAGGAGCGCAGCAGCGCGAAGTAGCCCGCCACGCCGAGCAGTCCCAGGCCGACCACCAGCATGCCCGTGATCGCGCCGCCGCGGAACGCGACGGACAGCGCCGCGTTGAGCCCGAGGCTCGCGGCCTGCGCGGTGCGCACGTTGGCGCGCACCGAGATGTTCATGCCGATGTAGCCGGCAAGGCCCGAGAGCACGGCGCCGACCGCGAAGCCACCGGCCGTCGACCAGTTCAGCGCCAAGTCCGATCACCACGAACAGCACCACGCCGACGATGGCGATGGTCGAGTACTGGCGGTTCAGGTAGGCCCGTGCGCCGGCCTGGATGGCGGCGGCGATCTCCTGCATGCGCGCATTGCCGGTCGGGAGCGCCAGGATCGAACGCACCGAGATGATGCCGTACAGCACCGCGACGACACCAGCGGCGATAGCGAGCCACAGCCAGTTCGCGGCTTCCATGCAAGCTCCTTCGGATTGTCAGCAGACGTGTTGTACTGGGGCCGATTCTTGTACTGGCGCCGGGTCGGCCGGCACGGCCGAGACGGCGCGGGCCGCGATCGGCCGCGCAATATAGCATAGGGCCGCCATCGGCCAGGTTTCAGATTTCATACCGGGTGCGGAGGCGCCGGCGCACGGCCGTGCCCCGGATGCGCACGTAGGCGGGCAGGCCGTCGCGGTAGGGAGGATAGTCCTCGCCGGCGATCAGCGGCTCGAGGTAGCGCCGGCAGGCGGCAGTGATGCCGAATCCGTCCTGCGTGATGAAATGGCGCGGCACGGTCTTCTCGACATTCGCGACCTGCGCGAGCGGCACCGGCACGACGTCCCAGCGGTACGGACGCGACGAGCGACGGCGGATCGCGGGCATCACCGCATTCTGTCCGGCGAGGGCGTATTCGACCGCCGCCTTGCCCACCGCGTAGGCCTGTTCGACGTCGGTGCGCGAGGCGACGTGGCGCGCGGCGCGCTGCAGGTAGTCGGCCACGGCCCAGTGGAACTTGAATCCCAGCGACTCGCGTACCAGGTTCGCGACCACCGGGCCGACGCCTCCGAGCTGCGTATGGCCGAAGGCGTCGCGCGTGCCGGCTTCGGCCAGGAACCGGCCGTCGGCGTGCCGCGTCCCCTCGGAGACCACGATCACGCAGTAGCCATGGTCCTGCACGCACTGGCCGACGCGGGCGAGGAAGCGCGGCTGGTCGAACGGGATCTCCGGGAACAGGATGAGGTGCGGCGCCTCGCCGCGCGCGCGCCCGGCGAGCCCGCGGCGGCGGCGATCCAGCCGGCGTGGCGTCCCATCACTTCGAGCACGAACACCTTGGTGGAAGTGCGCGCCATCGAGGCGACGTCCAGCGCCGCCTTCGCGCGTCGAGACGGCGATGTACTTCGCGACCGAACCGAAGCCGGGGCAGCAGTCGGTCAGCGGCAGGTCGTTGTCGACGGTCTTGGGCACGCCGATGCAGGCCACGGGATAGTCCAGCGCGGCGCCAAGCTGGGAGATCTTGTAGCGCGGTGTCCATCGAGTCGTTGCCGCCGTTGTAGAAGAAGTAGCCGATGTCGTGGGCGCGGAAGACCTCGATCAGCCGCTCGTACTCGGCGCGATTCTCGCTCCAGGCCCTTGAGCTTGAAGCGTGCCGAGCCGAACGCGCCGGCGGGCGTGTGGCGCAGCGCACGGATCGTCGCCGGGCTCTCGCGGCCGAGATCGATCAGGTCCTCGGTCAGCGCCCCGACGATGCCATCGCGGCGGCATAGACATGGCCGATCCGGCGCGGATGCCGGCGCGCGGTCTCGATCACGCCGCACGCCGAGGCATTGATGACCGCCGAGACCCCGCCGGACTGGGCGTACAGGGCGTTGCGTGGCTTGCTCGTCATCTTCATCGCTGGGACCTTCGGAAGCGCCGGGCGCGAGCATACCTTAGCCGCCACCCGACTGGTCAGCGCCTGGGGCTGGTTTGACCTGCGGGGCCCTGATCGGTAGTGTTTCGCGGATGAGAATAGTGCTCATGGGGGCCCCGGGGTCGGGGAAAGGCACCCAATCCCAACGCCTGGTCGAACGCTTCGGTATTCCGCAGGTCTCCACCGGCGACATGCTGCGCGGCGCGGTCGCGCGCGGCACGGCCTACGGGCTCCTGGCCAGCGCCGCGATGGAGTCCGGCGGGCTGGTGGCCGATGAGATCGTGCTCGGGATCCTGCGCGAGCGGCTCGCCGAACGCGACGCCGCGGCAGGCTTCATCCTCGACGGCTTCCCGCGCAACCTCGTGCAGGCCCAGGCGCTCGCGGCGATGCTGGATGCGATTGCCGCGCCGCTCAATGGCGTACTGCTGCTCGAGGTCGACTACGCACAGATCGTCAAGCGCATCTCGGGACGGCGCACCTGCCAGGAGTGCGGGCGGGTGTTCAACATCCACACCGCGCCGCCAGGTACGCCGCCCCACTGCGACCGCTGCAATGACCACCCGACGCTGGTGCAGCGTCAGGACGACGAGGAGACCACCGTGCGGCGGCGCCTCGAGGTGTACGAGCGCGAGACACGACCGCTCGCCAGGCACTATGAGGCGCTCGGTCTGCTGCGCACGATCGAAGCGGATGCGCCCGTCGATGTGGTCACCGCGAGGCTCGTGGCCGCAATCGCATCCCTGCCGGTCGCGCGACGACCCGAGGCGGCGCAACGCCGCGTCTAGCCTGGCCTGCCGCTTCGCGCGGGCCCGCCGCGCTGGCGGGCTCGCCGCTAGAGTGCCTGCAACAGCCGTGCGCCGATGACTTCGCGGCGCCAGCCGGCGAGCGGACCGCCCTCGCGGACGCCCGCGACCAGCCGTTCGAGCTCGCGCCGGGTCGCGAGAATCTCCGGCGCGACGCCGATCTCCTGTCCCGCCTGCTGCGTGAGCTTCGCCAGTACGCGTACCGCCTCGACCTGGGCGGGATCGGGGCGCCGGCGCGGCGGCAGCGGCGGCAGCTGCGCCGGCAGCTGCGCCGCATCGATCAGCGCGAGCAGCTGGGCGCCGCTGTTGGCGCGGATTCCCTCGGGTAGCTCGGCAATGGCGGACAGCTCCGCGCTGCTGCGGGGAACGTGCAGCACGAGGTCGCGCAATGCCGCATCCGGCAGGATCCAGCTGCGCGGCCGGTCGGCGCTGATCGCGCGCCGCTCGCGCCAGGCGGCGAGTGCGCGCGCGAGGGACTGGCGGGCCGGATCGAGCTCGGCGACGCCGCGGATGCGGCGCCAGGCCTGCTCCGGATCGGTCTCATAGGAGCCGGCCGCATCGAGCCCGGCCATCTCCTCCTCGAACCAGTGCCAGCGTCCGAGCCGCTCGAGCCGCGCGCGCAGCTGGTCATGCAGCGGCAGCAGGTAGCGCACGTCATCGAGTGCGTACGAGACCTGTGCGGCGCTCAGCGGACGGCGCGACCAGTCGGTGCGGGTCTGGCCCTTGGCGAGGCTCACGCCGATCAGCTGCTGCACCAGGTCCGCGTAGCCCACCTGCGCCGGCAGCCCGATCAGGGCCGCCGCGACCTGGGTATCGAACAGTCCGTGCGTCGGCCCGACCTGCGGAGCGAGCACCTCCAGATCCTGTCGGGCTGCGTGCAGCACCTTGCGTATGCCGCCCGCGGCCATGGTCGCGCGCAGGTTCCCGAGCGAGGGCAGGGCGAGCGGGTCGACGCACACGGCCCGCTGGCCAGTCGCGACCTGCAGCAGGCACAGCTGCGCGAAATAGGTGCGCTCGCGCAGGAATTCGGTGTCCAGCCCGACGACCTCCGCGCGCTCCAGTTCGACGCATAACTGCGCGAAATCCTCCGCATCGCTGATAATCTGAGTCATGCCAGCTTCATTTCCCGGATCCCCGGTTCGGTCGGCCCCGGCGCGGCACGCGCCAGGGCGCATCTTACGTGGCCCGCGCAGCGGCCCGCTCGCTTTCCCGCCTCGCTAGCGCATGCACCTGCACATCCTCGGCATCTGCGGCACGTTCATGGGTGGCATCGCCGGCCTGGCACGCGCTGCCGGCCATCGCGTGACCGGTTCCGACCGCAACGTGTATCCACCGATGAGCACGCAGCTGCAGGCTCTCGGCATCGAGATCATCGAGGGCTACGAGGCCGGGCAACTGGAGCTGCGTCCCGACCTGGTCATCGTCGGCAACGTGATCTCGCGCGGCATGCCGGTCATCGAGGCGGTGCTCGACCGCGGCCTGCCCTACGTGTCGGGTCCCGAGTGGCTCGGCACCCAGATACTGCGGGAGCGCTGGGTGCTCGCGGTGGCCGGCACGCACGGCAAGACCACGACGGCGAGCATGCTCGCCTTCATCCTGGAGGATGCGGGCCTGTCGCCGGGTTTCCTGATAGGAGGGGTGCCCCGGAACTTCGGCGCCAGCGCGCGCCTGGGCGCGACGCCACTGTTCGTGATCGAGGCGGACGAGTACGACACCGCGTTCTTCGACAAGCGCGCGAAGTTCATGCATTACCGGCCGCGCACGCTGGTACTCAACAATCTCGAGTACGACCACGCCGACATCTATCCCGACCTGGCGGCGATCGAGCGGCAGTTCCAGCACCTGATGCGCACCGTGCCCGGCACGGGACGCGTGCTGTGCCACGGCACCGATCCGGCCCTCGCGCGCGTGCTGGCCGCAGGCTGCTGGTCACCGGTGGAGCGTTTTGCCCGCGACGGTGGAGCCGCGGTGCAGTGGAGCGCGCGCTGCAGCGCAGCCGCCGACTACTCGCGCTTCGAGGTGCTGTACGACGGCCGGGAGTGCGGCGAGCTGCGCTGGAGCGCGATCGGCGCGCACAACGTCGACAACGCGCTCGCGGCGCTGTCGGCAGCGCGGCACGCCGGCGTGCCGGTCAGCCGCGGGATCGAAGCGCTCGGCCGCTTCCGCGGGGTCGAGCGCCGGATGCAGCTGCGCGGCGAGGCGGCCGGGGTGCGCGTCTATGACGACTTCGCGCACCACCCGACCGCGATCGCCACGACGCTCGATGGGCTGCGGCGCCGGGTCGGCCGCGAGCGCATCGTCGCGGTGCTCGAACCGCGCTCGAACACGATGCGCCTGGGCGTGCACGGCGCGGCGCTCGCCGACGCGCTGGCGCAGGCGGACGCGATCTGGGTCTATGCGCCACCGCAGCTAGGCTGGGATATCGCGACCGCGATGGCGCCACTCGGGGCGCGCGCACACGTGATCGGGGACTTCGACGCCCTGCTGGCGGGCCTCGCCGCGGCGCTGCAGCCGGGTGATCACGCGCTGATCATGAGCAATGGCGGCTTCGGCGGCCTGCACGCCCGCCTGCTCGAGGCGCTCGCCCGCCGGGGCCAGTCCGCGTGAGCGCCGCAGCGGAGATTCCGCTGTTTCCGCTGCGCACCGTGCTGTTTCCCGGGGGGTTGCTGCCGCTGCGCATCTTCGAGGCGCGCTACGTCGACATGGTCGGGCGCTGCATGCGCCAGGGCGAGATCTTCGGCGTGGTGCTGCTCGAAAGCGGCGCGGAGACCGCCGGTCCGGCGGCCACCGCCACCATAGGCACGGCGGCGCGCATCGTCGATTTCCAGACGCTGCCCGACGGACTGCTCGGCCTGCTGTGCCGCGGCGAGCGCCGCTTTCGCATCATCGAGCGGCGCGTGCAGAGCGACCGACTGCACTGTGCGAGCGTGGAGTGGTTCACCGACGCCGTACCCGTTCCGGTCGCGCCGGAATTCCTGCCGCTGGTCGCGGTGCTGCGCGAGGTCATCGGGCGCCTGGGGACGATGGCAGGCTTCCTCGAGCCGCGGTACGCGGATACGGACTGGGTGGGGCAGCGCTTCGCCGAGCTGCTGCCGCTCGAGCCCGCACAGCAGCAGCGGCTGCTCGAACTCGAGGATCCGAACGAGTGCCTGCGCCTGCTCGCCCCTATGATCGAGGCGCGGCCCTGAGCGAGTGTTCCACCGCTGGTTCGACCCAGACCACCTCGGTATCGAGCGTACCGTCGGTGCGCAGCGTGAGGCGCCGGTAGGCGGGCGGACGCGCATCCACCGCGAACTGGTCCGACAGCGGCAGGAACTGGGCGCACGTGGAGGGCGTCGCGAGCAGCCGCACGCCGTGGCGGCGTCCTTCGAAGCACTGGTGCACGTGCCCCCACACCAGTGCGCGTACCCGCGGATGGGCGTCGAGCACGGCGAGGAACTCCGGAGCATTCTCGATCCCGACCCCGTCGAGCCAGTGGCTGCCCATCGGGACCGGATGGTGGTGCACGCACACCAGCGCGTAGCCGTCACACCCGGCCAGTGCGGTATCGAGCGCGCGCAGGCCGCCGGCGTCCACGCGACCCGCAGCCCGTCCCGGCACACAGCTGTCGACCAGTACGATGCGCCAGGCGCCGAGATCGACGTGGCCGCCGACCTGGAAGCCAGGCCAGTCGAGCGCGGCGCGCATCTGTGCGGGATCGTCGTGATTGCCCGGCACGCAGTACACCGGCCGGCCATAGGGTGCCAGCGCGCGCACGAAGTGCGCATAGCCGGCGGGTTCGTCGTTCACGATGTCGCCGCTGCACAGCACCGCGTCGGTGCCGGGTCGCGTACCGAGCGCGTGCGACAGCACATGGTCGAGTGACGCGAGCGTGGCGGTGCCGCGCAGCGTGCCGGCCGGGTCGGCGCGCAGGTGCGGATCGGAAATCTGCACCAGGCGTATGTCTCGCACTTCAGGCTTCATGCAGGCATGGTACAGGCTGCGGGCGCGGCATCCAGTGATCCGTTTCATGCGCCGCGCGGCTCCAGGCGGCCGCACGAGTGAACCAGCGCGCAGATTCCGCGCCACGTCGCGGGGAGATGTCAAAAGGCGATGGCGTCGCCACGCGCCGACAGGAGCGCTGCCCGGCGGGGCCGCGCATCACGCAGCCCCGCCCGGCCAGCCAGTCCCATTCGGGCTTCAGCCGCCCGTTGGCCTTCAGTAGCGGTAGTGATCGCTCTTGTAGGGCCCGGCGCGATCCACGCCGATGTAGCGCGCCTGCTGCTCGGTGAGCACGGTCAGCGTCGCGTTCAGCTTGGCGAGCTGCAGCCGCGCGACCTTCTCGTCGAGTTGCTTGGGCAGCACGTGCACTCCGAGCGGATAGTTCGCGTGGTTGGCCCACAGCTCGATCTGCGCCATGACCTGGTTGGCGAACGAGGAGGACATCACGTAGCTCGGATGGCCAGTGGCGCAGCCCAGGTTCACCAGCCGCCCTTCGGCCAGCAGGATGATGCGCTTGCCGTCCGGGAAGATCACGTGATCGACCTGTGGCTTGATGTTCTCCCAGCGGTACTGCTTCAGTGCGGCGACGTCGATCTCGTTGTCGAAGTGACCGATGTTGCAGACGATCGCCTGGTGCTTCATGCGGCGCATGTGATCGTGCGTGATCACGTGGAAGTTGCCGGTGGCGGACACGAAGATGTCCGCGTGCTCGCAGGCGTAATCCATCGTCACGACACGAAAGCCCTCCATCGCCGCCTGCAGCGCGCAGATGGGGTCGATCTCGGTGACCCAGACCTGCGCCGAGAGCGAGCGCAGCGCCTGCGCCGAGCCCTTGCCGACGTCGCCGTAGCCGCACACGACCGCCACCTTGCCCGCGATCATCACGTCGGTCGCGCGCTTGATGCCGTCGAGCAGCGATTCGCGGCAGCCGTACAGGTTGTCGAACTTGGACTTCGTGACGGAGTCGTTGACGTTGATGGCGGGAAAGGCCAGCTGGCCGTCGCGCGCCATCTGGTACAGGCGCTTGACGCCGGTCGTGGTTTCCTCCGACACGCCGCGGATCGCGCGCAGCCGGCTCGAGTACCACTTCGGGTCGCGCGCCAGCGTCGCACGGATGCTGGCGAACAGCGCGACTTCCTCCTCGCTGGCGGGGTGGGCGATCACGCCCGGGTCGGACTCCGCGCGTGCGCCGAGGTGCAGCAGCAGCGTCGCGTCGCCGCCATCGTCGAGGATCATGTTCGCGGGAGCGCCGGACCAGTGGAAGATGCGGTGCGTGAATTCCCAGTATTCCTCCAGCGACTCGCCCTTGTAGGCGAATACGCTGGTGCCCCGGGCCGCGATCGCGGCCGCGGCGTGGTCCTGGGTCGAGAAGATGTTGCAGGACGCCCAGCGCACCTCGGCGCCCAGCGCCTGCAGCGTCTCGATCAGCACCGCGGTCTGGATGGTCATGTGCAGCGAGCCGGCGATGCGCGCGCCGCGCAGCGGCTGCAGGGGGGCGAATTCCTCGCGAATGGCGATCAGGCCGGGCATCTCGGTCTCGGCGATCGCGATTTCCTTGCGTCCCCAGTCGGCGAGCTTCAGGTCGGCGACGCGGAAATCCGTGGCAGGGGTCTCTGGGCTTACGGGTCTTGCTGCAGAAGTCATGGTGGCTCCAAATCCTTGTCAATCAGGGTTGGCGAGCGCCGTTGACCTCGACCACCGGACCTGAGCCTGGCAGGGGAACGGCTGGACCCCATGGATCCGGCCCCGTCCGCCCGTCGCAGCGCTCCTCAGGTCCTGTTCGAACTCCTCTTCAGATGATCCTGGGAAAGCCGATGGCGCGGTTCACGCCGCGCGACGGCGGCCAGGGCGCCCGCGGCGGCGCGCGGCGGCGGCGAGCAGCTCTGCCCGGTCCGTGCGCTCCCACGAGAACTCCGGCTCCTTGCGCCCGAAGTGTCCGTAGGCCGCAGTCTTCTGGTAGATGGGGCGCGCGAGATCGAGCATCTCCCTCAGCCCGTACGGAGTCAGGTCGAAGTGCCGGCGCACGAGCGCGGTGAGTTCCTCGCGCGACAACGGACTGGTACCGAAGGCGTCGACCATGATCGAGGTCGGCTCCGCCACGCCGATCGCGTACGACACCTGCACTTCGCACCGCTCGGCCAGTTTCGCGGCCACGATGTTCTTGGCCACGTAGCGCGCGGCGTAGGCTGCCGAGCGGTCGACCTTGGAAGGATCCTTGCCGGAGAAGGCGCCACCGCCGTGGCGCGCGAAGCCGCCATAGGTGTCGACGATGATCTTGCGGCCGGTGAGGCCGCAGTCGCCCACCGGGCCGCCGACCACGAAGCGTCCCGTCGGATTGATGTGGTAGCGCGTTCGCGGGTGCAGCCATTTCTTCGGCAGCACCGGCTTGATGATCTCCTCCATGACCGCTTCGCGCAGCTTGCGGGTGGAGATCTCGTCGCTGTGCTGCGTGGACAGCACGACCGCCTCGATCCCGACGGGACGGTCGTCCTCGTAGCGCAGCGTGACCTGGCTCTTCGCATCGGGGCGCAGCCACGGCAGCGTGCCGCGGCGGCGCACCTCGGACTGCCGCTTGACCAGCCGGTGGGCGAGCGTGATCGGCGCCGGCATCAGCACGTCGGTCTCGTTGGTCGCGAAGCCGAACATCAGCCCCTGGTCGCCGGCGCCCTGCTTGCGCTTGTCGGCCCGGTCAACGCCCATCGCGATGTCCGGGGACTGCTTGCCGATGATGTTGATGACGCCGCAGCTGGCGCCGTCGAACCCCATGTCCGAATGGTTGTAGCCGATGTCGAGCACCGTGTCGCGCACCAGCTTCTCGAGATCGATCCACGCCTTGGTGGTCACTTCGCCGGCCACGATCACCACGCCGGTCTTGACCAGCGTCTCGCAGGCGACGCGGCCGGTCGGATCATCGCGCAGGATCGCATCCAGTACGGCGTCGGAAATCTGGTCGGCGATCTTGTCCGGATGGCCTTCCGAAACCGACTCGGAGGTGAAGAGATAGCTGTTGCTCATCGGCGATCCAGGTGCGTTTTGATGCGGCCCGGGAGTATACCCGAACGTGCGCCGCACGGTTTCGGTGCGCGTCATAAGGTGACCGATCGCGGCGCGGAAATCGGCGTCGGATCACCGGAGCGACGGATCACCGGCGTGACCGATCACCGGAACTCGAGCCCGGCGGGCTGCCCGCATCGGATCGCACTCACAACCGTTCGTACCATGCACAGTCCAGCAGGATCCGGCTGCTCGGGACGCGTCGCTTCGCTGCGCTCGCCAGCGCCAGCGCCAGGGCCGCGGCCGACCGCCTCGGCCCGTAGCCCGTAGCCCGTAGCCCGCGGCCCGTAGCCCGCGGCCCGTCGCCCGATGCGGGCGAATGCGGTCGAGATTGCCCGTCCGCGGCCTGCTGTTAGACAATGCGCGCCCGCCATGCCGGCCGTTCCCCTGTCAGTGAGCCACCCATGACCACGCGCCGAGAGCTCGCCAACGTGATCCGTGTGCTCGCGATGGATGCGGTACAGCAGGCCAACTCGGGCCACCCCGGGGCGCCGATGGGCATGGCGGACTTCGCCGAAGTGCTGTGGCGGGAATTCCTGAAGCACAATCCTGCCAATCCGGGCTGGTGGGACCGCGATCGCTTCGTGCTGTCCAATGGCCACGCCTCGATGCTGCTGTATGCGCTGCTGCACCTGACCGGCTATCCGGTCGGCATGGACGAGATCCGGCATTTCCGCCAGCTCGGCAGTCGCTGCGCAGGACACCCGGAGCACGATCTCGCCATGGGCATCGAGACCACGACCGGCCCGCTGGGCCAGGGGCTCGCGAACGCCGTCGGCATGGCGCTCGCGGAGAAGATGCTCGCCGCCGAGTTCAACCGGCCGGGGCTGCCGCTGGTCGATCACCGGACCTGGGTGTTTGCCGGCGACGGCTGCCTGATGGAGGGCATATCGCACGAAGCCTGCTCGCTCGCCGGCACGCTGCAGCTCGCCAAGCTCATCGCTGTTCTACGACGACAATGGCATATCGATCGACGGCAAGGTCCAGGGCTGGTTTGCCGACGACACCCCGCGCCGCTTCGAGGCCTACGGCTGGCACGTGCAGCGCGTGGACGGCCACGACGCCGCGGCGGTCGCGCAGGCGATCCGCGCCGCGCAGGCCGAGACGGTGCGGCCGTCGCTGATCTGCTGCAAGACGGTGATCGGCTGGGGCGCTCCACACAAGGCCGGTTCCAAGGAGACGCATGGCGAGCCGCTCGGGGTCGAGGAGGTCGCGGCCACCCGCACGGCCCTGGGCTGGACGGCGCCGCCATTCGTCGTGCCTCCCGAACTGGCCGCCGCGTGGAACGGCGAGCAGGCCGGGCGCGCAGCGGAGGCGCGCTGGCAGGAGCTGTATGCCCGCTACCGGGCGGCCTGGCCCGATCTCGCAGCGGGATACGAGCGGCGCATGCGGGCCGCGCTGCCGCCGGACTGGGCGGCCACGCGCGCCGCGGCGCTGGCGGCGGCACAGGCGATGACGGCAGCGCAGGCGACGCGCCAGTCCTCCCAGGCGACGTTGAACCTGCTGGGACCGAAACTTCCGGAGCTGTTCGGCGGCTCGGCCGACCTGACGCCGTCGAATGGCACGCTGCGCAAGGACTCGCGCACGATCACCGCCGCGGATGCCTCCGGCAACTACCTGCATTACGGGGTACGCGAGTTCGGCATGACTGCGGCGATGACCGGCATCGCACTGCACGGCGGGTTCGTGCCCTACGGCGGCACCTTCCTGGTGTTCTCCGACTACGCGCGCAACGCCGTGCGCATGGCGGCGCTGATGCACCAGCGGATCGTGCTGGTCTATACGCACGACTCGGTGGCGCTCGGCGAGGACGGGCCCACCCACCAGCCGATCGAGCAGCTGAACTCGTTGCGACTGATTCCCAATCTCACTCTGTGGAGGCCGGCGGACGCGCTCGAGACCGCGGTCGCCTGGTGCGAGGCGATCGAGCACGGCACCGGCCCCACCGCACTCGTGCTCACGCGCCAGGGGCTGCCGCAGCTCGCGCGCAGTGCCGCGGCCGCGCTCGCGATCCGGCGCGGCGGCTACGTGCTGGCTGATTGCGAGGGCATCCCCGAGTGCCTCGTGCTCGCGAGCGGATCGGAGGTCGCGGTCGCACTCGAGGCGGTGCGTGCGCTTCAGGCGCAGGGTCGCAGAGTGCGTCTGGTGTCCATGCCGAGTCTCGAGCGCTTCGATGCCCAGGACGCCGCCTACCGCGAGTCCGTGCTGCCCGGCGCGGTGCATGCGCGCGTCGCGGTGGAAGCCGGCAGCACGGGGCTGTGGTGGCGCTACGTCGGAACCGGCGGACGCGTGGTCGGGATAGACCACTACGGCGCATCCGGCAAGGGTCCCGATTTGCTCAGAAAGTTCGGCTTCACAGCGGATAATATAGGCGCGGCGATCCTCGAATCGCTGCGTGGGGGTGCGGGATGACCATCAAGATCGGCATCAATGGCTACGGCCGCATCGGCCGCAACGTGCTGCGTGCACTGTACGAGGGCGACAAGCGCGCGCAGCTGCAGATCGTGGCGGTCAATGATCTCGGTGACGCGAACATCAATGCGCACCTGACGCGCTTCGACACCGTGCATGGCCGCTTCCGCGGCGACATCGCGGTGGACGGGGACGCGCTGGTCGTCAACGGCGACCGGATCCGCGTGCTGTCGGAGCGCGATCCCGCGAAGCTGCCTTGGGGCAGCCTCGGCGTCGACGTCGTGCTCGAGTGCACCGGGCTGTTCACTTCCAAGGCGAAGGCGGGCAAGCATCTGCAGGGCGGCGCGAAACGGGTCCTGATCTCCGCGCCCGGCGGCGAGGACGTCGATGCGACGATCGTCTATGGCGTGAACGACGGCACGCTCCGGGCTTCGCACACCGTGATCTCCAATGCCTCGTGTACCACCAATTGCCTGGCTCCGATGGCCAAGGTGCTGCACGACCACGTCGGGATCGTGGCCGGCGTGATGACCACGGTCCATGCGTACACCAACGACCAGGTCCTGACGGACGTCTACCACACCGACCTGCGGCGCGCCCGCTCCGCCACGCACTCGATGATTCCGACCAAGACCGGGGCCGCCTCCGCGGTCGGCCTGGTGCTGCCCGAACTCAAGGGCAAGCTCGACGGCTTCGCGATCCGGGTGCCGACGATCAACGTCTCGCTGGTGGACCTGAGCTTCACGGCGCGCCGTGCCACCACGGTCGAGGAGATCAACGGCCTGATGAAGGCGGCCGCGGCCTCCGGCCCGCTCCAGGGCGTCCTCGGCTACACCGACGGGCCGCTGGTCTCCATCGATTTCAATCACGATCCGCATTCCGCGGTCTACGATGCGACCATGACCAAGGTCATCGGCGGCAGCCTGGTCAAGGTGTGCGGCTGGTATGACAACGAATGGGGCTTCTCCAACCGCATGATCGACACGACCCTGGCGTGGTCGCGGGCAGCATAGCGCCGGGGCCGACATGAAACTGCTGCGCATGGCCGACCTCGCCCTCGACGGCAGGCGCGTGCTGATCCGCGAGGACTTCAACGCGCCGGTGCAGGACGGAGCGATCACGAGCGACGCGCGCCTGCGCGCCGCATTGCCGACGATCCGCATGGCCCTGGAGCAGGGCGCACGCGTGATCCTGCTGTCGCATCTCGGCCGCCCGGAGGAGGGCAGGCCCGATCCGGAATTCTCGCTCGCGCCCGTCGCGGCCCGGCTTTCCGAGCTGCTCGGTCGCGCCGTGCCGCTTGCGCCAGGACTGGCTCGCCGGCGTCGAATGCGCGCCTGGTGCGGTGGTGCTGTGCGAGAACGTGCGATTCAACCGTGGCGAGAAGAAAGACGATGAAGGCTTGTCCCGCCGCATGGCCGCGCTGTGCGACGTGTTCGTGATGGATGCATTCGGCACTGCCCATCGGGCCGAGGCCAGCACCCACGGGGTGGCGCGATTCGCGCCGCTGGCGTGCGCTGGCCCGCTGCTGGTCGCCGAGCTCGAGGCGCTCGAGCGCGCGCTGGCGCGTCCGGCGCGGCCGATGGTCGCGATCGTCGGCGGTTCCAAGGTGTCCTCGAAGCTCACGGTGCTGGAGGCCCTGCTCGACAAGGTGGACAAGCTGATCGTCGGTGGCGGTATCGCCAACACCTTCCTGGCTGCCGCGGGTGTGCGTGTCGGGCGTTCGCTGCACGAGAAGGACATGCTGGAGATGGCGCGCGGACTGCTCGAGCGTGCCCGTGCGCGTGGCGCCGAGATCCCGCTGCCGGTCGATGTCGTGGTCGCGCGCGAGTTCGCGGCCACGGCACACGCCGACGTGCGGCCGGTTGGCGAGGTCGCCGACGACGAGATGATCCTCGACATCGGCCCGGATACTGCCGAACACTTCGCCGCGATGCTGCAGTCCGCGGGTACGATCATCTGGAACGGCCCGGTGGGGGTATTCGAGTTCGACCAGTTCGGGGAGGGCACCAAGGCGATCGCCGACGCGATCGCACGCAGCAAGGCGTTCTCGCTCGCAGGCGGTGGCGACACGCTGGCGGCAATCGAAAAGTATGGCGTCGAGGACGGCATCTCGTATATTTCCACCGGCGGCGGTGCCTTCCTCGAGTTCGTCGAAGGCAAGACGCTGCCAGCGGTCGCAGTGCTCGAGGAGCGGGCGGCGGCGGGCGCGCCGGCGGCGGACCCGCGCGGGTAGCACGGCCTGCCGGCGCCGGCCGCACGAACGGCCGCCGCGCGAGGCCCGCGCTCCGGGGCCGCCGTTCCTGGGGACTTTCCGCACGGAGTGCAACACCGAGCCATGGACACGCTGCGTAGAACCAAGATTGTCGCGACCCTCGGGCCGGCCACCGACGAGCCAGCGGTGATCGCCGGGCATGGTCAGCGCGGGGCTCGACGTCGCGCGCATCAACTTCTCGCATGGCACCCGCGATGCGCAGCGCCGCCGCGTCGAGCTGGTGCGTCAAGCGGCTGCCGAAGCAGGCCGCTACGTCGGCGTGCTGGCGGACCTCGCCGGCCCGAAGATCCGCATCGAGAGCTTCCGCGACGGTCCGGTGCAGCTGCTCGAGGGAGCGCCGTTCGCGCTCGACACCGCGCTCGATCCGCAGGGCGGGAGCATCAGCGAGGTCGGCTGCGCCTACGAGAACCTGCCGGCGGACGTCCATCCCGGGGACACGCTGCTGCTTGCCGACGGTCAGATCGTGCTCGGAGTCGAGAAGGTGACGGGGACGCGCATCGCGACGGTCGTGCGCTCCGGCGGCGAACTCTCCAACCGCAAGGGCGTCAATCGCCAGGGTGGGGGTATCTCCGCGCCGGCGCTGACCGACAAGGATTTCGAGGACATCCGCCTTGCCGCCGAGCTGGGCATCGACTACCTCGCGGTGTCCTTCGCGCGCGACGCGGACGACATGCGACGCGCGCAGTCCGAGCTGCGCAAGTGGCGCGGCGATGCGCGCGTCGTGGCGAAGATCGAGCGCCATGAGGCGCTCGACAACCTCGCCGGCATCCTGGCGGTCACCGACGTCGTGATGGTCGCGCGCGGGGACCTCGGCGTCGAGATGGGATACGCCGAGCTCACCGGGCTACAGAAGACGATCATCCGCCAGTCGCTCGCGCGCAACCGCGTCGTGATCACGGCGACGCAGATGATGGAATCGATGATCCAGAATCCGATCCCGACGCGCGCCGAAGTCAGTGACGTGGCCAATGCGGTGCTGGACGGCACCGACGCCGTGATGCTGTCGGCGGAAACCGCCGCCGGGAAGTTTCCGGTGCAAGCGCCGTGCAGGCGATGGCGGACGTGATCCGCGGCGCCGAGAAGTACCAGGTCGGCGTGATGCCCTCGATGGTGCGGGCCGAGGAGGAGTTCGGCAATACCGAGCAGGCCATTGCCATGGCGGTCATGTACACCGCCAATCACATGCGCGTGCGGGCGATCGTCGCGCTGACCGAATCCGGCATGACACCGCTGTGGATGTCGCGCATCCGCGCCGACCTGCCGATCTACGCCTTCACCCGGCATGAGTCCACGCGCCGGCGCGTCACGCTGTATCGCGGCGTGTACGCCGTGCCGTTCGATCCCACCAGCACCGACACTGCCTCGATGTACGGCTCGATATTCGAGCGGCTGCTCGAGCAGAAACTGGTGGACATCAACGATCTCGTGATCCTGACCAAGGGCGAACTCTCGGGCATCTCGGGCGGCACCAACTCGATGCAGATCCTGCGCGTCGTCGGACGCTGAAGGCGCCGCTGCAGAGCGAGCTCACAGCGCATCCGCCCGTCGTCGGCCTGGTCCTGCCGGGAGGCGGAGCGCGCGCCGCGTATCAGGTCGGCGTGCTCAAGGCGATCGCCGGGTTGATGCCCGGCGCCGGCAATCCGTTCCCGGTGATCGTCGGCACCTCCGCCGGAGCCGTATCGGCCGCGGTGCTCGCGAGCGAGGCGGTCGACTGGCAGCGCTCGGTGCAGGCGCTGGAGCAGGTCTGGCAGGACTTCCACGTGCCACAGGTATTCAGGGTGGATACCGGCACCATGCTGCGAGCCGGCCTGCGCTGGATGACCTCGCTGCTCTCCGGCGGCTACCTGATGCGCCCGCCGGAGGCGTTGTTCGACAACACGCCGCTGCGCACCATGCTGGGGCATCGCATCCGCTGGACCGGCATCGAGCAGGCCATCCAGCACGGAGCGCTGGCGGCGGTCGCGCTGTGCGCGACCAGCTATGGCTCGGCGGAATCCATTGCCTTCTTCGAGGCGCAGCCGGGGCGGGAGGGGTGGAGCCGCCAGCAGCGCGAGGGGCGCCGCACGCGTCTCACGCTCGATCATCTGATGGCGAGCCTCGGCGTGCCATTCCTGTTCCCACCGGTCCGGATCGGCCGTGAGTACTTCGGTGACGGCGCCCAGCGCCAGCTCTGGCCCCTGAGTCCGGCCATCCACCTGGGCGCCGACCGCCTGCTCGTGATCGGCGTGCGTTCGGAGAGTGGCGTCGGCATCAGCCAGAGCTCTCGCGCCGAGGCCCGACCCCCGACTCCGGGGCAACTGTTCGGCTACCTGCTCGATACCCTGTTCATGGACCAGGTCTACGCCAACATCGAGCACGTGCAGCGGATGAACGAGCTGGTCGAGCGCGCGCCGGCAGCCACGCCGGGCATGCACAAGGTCGCGACCCTGCTGTTGGCACCCAGCGAGGACCTGCGCCACGTCGCCCTGCGGCACGTGCGCAGGCTGCCACGGACGCTGCGGGCGCTGCTGCGCGTGATCGGTGCACGCGGCGTGGCCGGAGCGCAGCTCGCGAGCTACCTGCTGTTCGAGGCCGGGTTCACACGCGAGCTGATCGCCCTGGGTCACCGCGATGCGCTCGAGCAGCGCGAGATCCTGCTCGACTTCCTCCAGGGTGCGCCGCTCGCCGCGACGACGATCCTGCCCGTACTGCGCCTGCCGGAGCGCGCGCCGCCCGCGTTGCCATGACCGGCCCGTTGCGTCGCTTCCAGCTCGCGCCGACCGACCTGCTGCGCGACCGGGTCTACCGCCGGCTGTGGACCTCGATCCTGATCTCCTCGTTCGGCGGCCAGATCACGCTGCTCGCCGTGCCGTTGACGGCTGCCGTGCTGCTGCATGCATCCCCGACCCAGATGGGACTGCTGACGTCGATGGAGATCATGCCGTTCGTGCTGTTCGCGGTACCGACCGGGGTCTGGCTGGACCGCCGGCGCAAGCTGCCGGTGTACGTGGTCGGCGAACTCACGATCGCGGTCGCGGTGGCCTCGGTGCCGCTGGCGTGGTGGCGCGGCTGGCTGACGATGTCCTGGTTGTACGTGGCGGCGTTCACGATCGGCGCGGTCAACACCACCGCCGGCAGCGCGGCACAGATCGTGCTCACGCAGATCGTGCCTCGCGCGCGGCTGGTGGAGGCACACGCGAAGAATGCCCTCGCGACATCGACCTC
The DNA here is from genome assembly GCA_963838275.1 of uncultured Gammaproteobacteria bacterium. GTDB lineage: Bacteria > Pseudomonadota > Gammaproteobacteria > Steroidobacterales > Steroidobacteraceae > FEN-1191. The sequence goes on from CAWIQV010000014.1 coordinate 25,334, forward strand.
CGAGGTTTCGGGTCCCGGCGTGGCCGGCGCGTTGATCAAGCTCGCGGGTGCGCCGATCGCGCTGCTGGCCACGGCGGCGTTTCTGTTGACCTCCGCCACCATCCTCCGGGGCGTGCCGGTGCGCGAGACGCCGAGCGCTGCCAATGCTCCGTTCTGGCCGGCGCTGCGGGCGGGACTGAACTTCGTGCGCAGCCATCCGCTGCTGGTCACGATGGCCAGTTGCGTCGGGATCTGGCAATTCTGCAACCAGTCGGCCATGGTGGTGCAGATCCTGTTCGCGACCCGCCAGCTCGGGCTGTCCGAGCGCGCCGTAGGCCTGAGCTACGTCGCGCTGGGGGTGGGTACGGTCACCGCCAGCATGATCGGTCACCGGATCTCGCGCGCGTTGGGACCGGGGCCCACGCTGGTGATCGGATTCGGCGTTTCCGGCTGCGGCTGGCTGCTGCTCTCGCTCGCACCAGCCAACGGATTCGGGATCGCCGCCTACGCGGGCATGTTGCTGATGTTCGGTGCCGGCGCCGCCCTCATCTTCATCAACTTCCTGTCGCTGCGCCAGTCGGTGACACCCGGCCCGATGCTCGGCCGGATGACGAGCACGATGCGCTGGCTGATCCTGCTGCCTGCCGGGCCCGGTGCGCTCTGGGGAGGCTGGCTCGGCGAGCATGCCGGTCTGCGACGCTCGCTGGGATTTGCGGGCACCGCGGCGCTGTGCCTGGCGTTCGTGGCGTGGCGCCTGCCCGTGATCCGCAGCGTCAGGACGCTGCCGACGCTGCGCGCGGAAGCGATCACGCCGTTTTCAGCCGATTAGCCGCTGCGTGCGTGCCCGACCGCCCAGGCGCACAGCAGCACGCCGAGCAGGCCGGCGATCAGGAACAGCGCCGCATGCAGCTTCTCGCGCCGCTCGAGCTGGCGTTGGTCCAGGGCTGCGATCAGGAACGGCTCGCCGTTGGCCGGCTGGCTGATCACGCTCAGCCTGGTGACCGGTGTCGCGAGCGCCGCCGGCCCGCTCTCGCGTTCCGCGGCCTGGCGTGCCTGCTCCCATTCCGCCGCATCGATGCGACCGTCATGGTTGCTGTCGAATCGGGCGAGCAGCGCGGCCTGGTCCTGCTTCCACTGCCGCAACAGCGCCAGCGCGGCCTCGTCAGTGCTGACCAGCTCGGAATGCGAACGCAGCTCGCCAAGCACCGAGAGCCGGTCACCGGGGCTGAGCAGCCGCTCCACGTAGCGATAATCGGGTGATTCGAGCTGGAACGCGGTGCCGGGCGGGCGACCCGGGCGGGGATGGGAGCCGTACCAGACATCATCCGTGGTCGGAGTGATCTCGGCGTTGACGGGTCCGACCAGGCAGCGTGCGTCCGCATCGGCGAGCACGAAGAGTTCGACGCTCGTGGCCTGCTCGACCGCGCGCCAGTAGGTTTCGCCGCGCGCTCCGCGTTCCCGACAGGAGACCTCGTAGCTCCACCAGACGCAGGGTCGCTCGCTCAACGGGGCCGCGATCGCGGCCCCGCGGGCCGGCTCGGCTTCGCCATGCACCTTGACATAGCCCTGCGCGGCCGAGCGCAGTCGCACCAGCGGCGTATCGGCCAACAGGCGCTCGCGGCGCAGGCTTGCGAGGAATCCATACAGCGCGCCGCAGGCCGCCGTCGCGCCGACTGCCGCACCGATCCAGTAATGCGTGAGCTGCGCGTCAGCCATGCGGGGGGCGGGCTCAGCGTGCGAACAGCGCCTTCATGTCGACGTCGGACTTCTCGTCGGTCTGGAAATGCAGCAGCCGGGCCTCCGGAAACTCCCCGAGCCTCGCGACCAGCACCTCCGGGAACGCCTGGATGCGAACGTTGTTGGCATTGACCGCGTCGTTGTAGACCTCGCGGCGGTCGGCGATCGCGGTTTCCAGGCCGGTGATGCGCGCCTGCAGGTGCTGGAACGCCTCGTTCGCCTTCAGTTCAGGATAGCGCTCGGCGACGGCGAACAGCCCCGACAGTCCGCTGCGCAGCTCGCGCTCCGCCGCGCCCAGCGAGTTCAGGTTGCCCGCGCTGCGGGCCGCGTCGATGCCGTTGCGCGCCCGCATCACGCGCTCGAGCGTGTCGCTCTCGTACTGCATGTACTGCCGGCATACCTCGACCAGCTTCGGCAGCTCGTCATGACGCTGCACCAGCAGCACGTCGATGTTCGACCAGCTGAGCTTGACGGCTGCGCTGACACGCACCAGGCCGTTGTAGATCCCGACCAGATAGCCCGCCAGCGCGACGAGCAGGAAGATCAGCAGCAGGCCAGCGAGCATGAGGCGACTCCTTGGGTCTTCGGGGAGCGTCCTGAACGCCCGGATTCTGGGGCGCAGACCGGATGCTGGATACGACGCGCGCTCAGTACTGTGAAGTCCCTACCAGTTCATGGCCTGAACCGCAGCTGCCGGGACACCCAGGCGAGCGGCTCCACCACCACGGCAGTTCCGTCACACATGGTTCGAGCCTGCCAGATCCCGGCCGGGATCGGGAAAAACTGGGGGCCACGCCACTTACTTGGTAAGCTGCCGACAAGCAAGATCAACGGGGGGTCATTTCCATGAAGGGCAAACTCTATATCGCGGCGGCGGCCGCACTGCTGGCTGCCGGTACGGCGTCCGCACAGTTCCTCGGCAAGGAGGACAATCCGGTCACCGCGCCGCGGATGCCTGGCCAGTTCTGGTCGGCCAAGCCGACCACGCTGACCCCGTACGTGGCGCCGAACAGGCCGCACTGGAAGCTGTCGGAGATTCTGGCCATGCACAGCGGCCAGACCGACTGGGTGCAGCCCATCGTTCGCAATCGCGAACAGGACGCCGACTATATCTCGCTCGGAGCGGGCAAGAAGCAGAAGGCCCGCTTCTACGCGGACGATCGTGTCGTCTTCATCGTCTGGGACGGCCAGCTCAAGGTGAGCATAGAGGGCAAGGATCCCTTCATCGCCACCAAGGGCTTCATGGTCAACATCCCGTATCGCAACATCTACACGCTGGAGACGGTGGGCGACAAGCCGTCGCTGCGCTTCGAGGTCCGACAGGCCGGATCGCCGCCACTGTTTCCGGCGACCGAGACGCCCGATCCCTACCCCGGCATCACCTACATGAAGGTGACGGGCCAGCCAGGCCCGAACAAGGACAAGGACACCAATCCGACCTACGTCGATTTCTTCAAGCAGGTGGCGATCGGCGATCAGTCCTACAACGACAAGTTCGTATGGGATGACCACTTCACGTCCAACATCCTGCGTGGCAAGGCGGCGCCGGTGCCCCCGGATACCAACAAGGGCCATTTCCACGTCGACTGGACCGAGTTCTGGTTCGTCATGGAAGGCAGCATCGGCATCAAGATCGAGGGCTTGCCCTACTTCAAGACGGAGCCCGGCGACATCATCACTGCGGCTCGGGGCCGCTGGCACCGTGCGGGCGACGATCCGAGCGCGCCGGTGTCGACACGAATCCCGTTCAATCCGCGTCCGACGATCATGCATAACTTCGAGATCACGGACTGACCGACGCTGGCGGCCTCGGACTGCTCGACTGAGGCCGCCGGTGCTCCCCGGCGGCCGATGGCCCGCGTCCTCGACCTGCCTCGACCCGACTGTCAGGTCTGACAGCTTCTGCCCCTGCACCGGAATCCGGTATCGTCTGCGCACCTGGAGTGGCGAATCGCGTTCCCACCGCCACCATCACGAGGGGTACCGCCTTGTCACGAGTCGCATCCCGCAGCGAGGCGCGCCACCGCAGCGGGCCCTACGCAGGCGTTCTCGGCAATCGGTGGTGGGTCTCCGGGCTGCTGGGTGCATGCTGCACGCTGAGTGCCTGCGCCACCATCGTGCACGGTGGGCCCAGGGCCATCACGGTCGACTCGACGCCCCCGGGAGCCAAAGTATCGATTTACGATCGATCCAATACCCTGGTGCAGATGAACATCACGCCGTTCGTCGCTCAGCTGCCCACGAAGTATGGCTACTTCAAGTCCCAGACCTACAGGCTGGCATTCGAAATGTCCGGCTACGCGAACTGCGAAGTTGCCGTCGATTCCTCCGTGAGCGGCTGGTACTTCGGGAATCTTCTGTTTGGCGGATTGATCGGCATGCTGATCGTCGACCCGCTGACCGGTGCGATGTTCAATCTGGCGCCGGAGAGGGTCTCTCAATCTCTTACTGCATCGCGCGCGCAGGTCACTGGCGATCCGAAGGGCGTGCAGGTCAGCCTGGCTACGCTCGAGGTCGCCAGGTAGTCGCGCGGGAGGCACGCGCTGACCACAGCGCGGTGATCCCCATCAGACCGCCACCGAGAGCGACCAGCGCCCAGAGGGGCAGCGGTCCGTCGGTGCTCGCGGCATCCAGCGTGCCGTAGAGGGACTGGATGCCGGCAATATCGTCCGGGCTCAGCTGGCGATGGACGGTGTTGTAGCTGCAGGTCTGGCAGGTGCACTGACTGCCGTCGTAGGTCACGTTGTTGATCACCACGTAGCCGCACATCACCGCGTTCGGATCCGACGTGTGTCCGAGTCCGAGCGCGTGACCGAGTTCGTGCATGAGCAATCCCTCGACGTCGTTGGCATACGCGCCGTTGATCAGCGGCAGCGCGGCGCCCTGGCCGCCGGGGGCGATCTGGAAATTGTTGCCCAGTGAGAGCGCGATATCACCGGCCAGGGCGTCGGGGAAATTGACGGCATCACGCGGTGGCCCGTAGCCGATGCCGCCCTCGGATCCTCCCGGGATCGTGTAGGCGCCGATCCGGATGTCGATGGCCGTGGTGCCCGCGAATGCCGCGCCGTTGTCGGTCTTGGGGACGAATGCGAGATTCGTGACGGCGGCCCATGCAGTGAAAGCGTTCCTGACGGCCGCATCGAACGCCCCGGTGCCGTAGGTGCTGTCGATCTGGGATCGGATAGAGCCCAGCTGGCTCGTGCCGGTGATCGGCAGGGGCGGGGTTTCCGCGGTGATGCCCGCGCCGTCCGTGATGTAACTCCAGGAGACCGAGGCGCCCGACGGGCCTCCGGGAAAGTACGACACGCCCCACTTGTCGTCGAACTCCACGGTGAACGCCAGGGCGCGGCTGACCAGCCCCAGGCACAGGGCGGTGGTCGCGACGGCCTGCAGTCCGCTGGAGGCTCGCCGCTTCACGCGCGTTTCCGGATGGGTCGCATGCGCGGCATCCTCGCATCGCTCCATGACCGGGAGGTTGCACGCGCCGCGTTGCGGCAGGCGCCTGAGGTAACCTAGATCGGCATCCGGCGCCTGGTGAATTCGCGGCACGCGAGCGCCGCGGCTTCATCGCCGCCGCCCATCACGCGCGTACCCTGCTTGTAGTTCTCGATCGGGTCGCGGCTGTTGCCCATGTTCAGCGGCCTGATGCCGTTCGCCTTGCAGGCCGCCAGCACGCTCAGGCGCGCCTGCTCCATGCGCGGCTCCTGGTAGCTGCCCGGTGCGGGGGTGGCGGCCGTGCCATCGCCCCGGGACGGAGCGTCCTCCGGGTATCCCGCCAGTCCGAGGAGGGAGATGCTCGAATCTCCGGCACCCCATTCCGCGAAGCACACGCCGGGAATCGCCAGGGTCTTCGCGGCGTTGGCCTGGGCGTACTTGTCCTCGATCTTGAGGCCCAGGCACAGCTCGCCCTTCGGGTTGAGCGGCCACACGTCCGCACGATGCAGGTACTGGTTGCCGGTGATACCCCAGATATGCGAGGCAAAGCTCTCGCTGCCGTTGCCGCGCAGGCCTTCCAGCCGCTGCCGCGGTACCCCCGGGAAGTCGAACGGATAGCGCATGGCCTGGACCACGACCTCGATCGCCTCCGGATCGCGGGCGTGACAGATGTCGATGCTCTGCACTCCGGCAGCGAGGATCTGGGCGATGACCCAGGAATTCGCCGTCATGTAGGCGGCATTCAGGCCGGTGACCGGAGGCGACACGAACACCATCGGCATGCGGTGACCGCTCGGCGTCGGCCCGCCGTCGACCAGCCCCTGCATGAAGTTGCGCAGGTTGGAAATATCAAAGGATGCCTGTTCCATCTCGTAGTTGATCGCATCGCACCAGGTCCTGGCCATCGCCTTGCCCATCTCGTAGCCGTCGGCCACTCCCGAGGGCGCATAGGTGGCATAGAACACCGGCTGGTCATCTTCCCAGAGCTCGATGGCCTTGTTGAGACGACGGGGCTTGTAGTTCCTGTCCACCATGGACGTCTGCTTACCGGAGCCGGCAAAGGACCGCACCCGGCCACCGGACTTGCTCGCCTCGCCATAGCCGCTGGGCTGCGCGGCTGGCTGCTGCTGCGCCAGCGCCTGCCCCTGGACCAATCCTGCGCCGACCCCCAGACCGATCCCCGCCGCCAGGAATTCCCGCTTCTTGATATCCATGGAATCATTCTCCGTTGCACGTGATGGTGCGATTGCCACCGTGTTGTTCCCGCGCCCGATTGTGACATGCGAGGATGCCTGCTGCGGAGCAAGGCTGCTGCGCGGACGCGGCCTCTGAGAATTGCTGGACTGCACAAAAAGGCACGGGCCAGTCCATATTGCCGCTGAGTTCGAGCAGGCAGGCATAGGCGTGCGCGATCCCCACGTCGCGGTGGTTCACCGGTGCAAACACCACCGGCAACGTTCCGGCAGTCGGCAGTCCGTCCACGGCGATCACATTCTGCTCCACTGCTCTCACGACGGGTCGCGTGAGGACATCGCTGCCAGTCTCGCGACGGTATTCATGTTCCGCGCGGTGCCTGCGCGCGCAGCAGGAATCTGCAAGCGCGACTTCCCCATGCCGGCGGGATAGTAGACGTACAACTCGCGCTTCCCGACGGCTATCAGCTCACCGGCCTGGCCACGGACCTCATCCAGGGCGTCGCGTGGCGGCTTGGCGCCGAGAAAGCAGGCGTAGACGTGGGCCGGCTCGTGTTCGGGAAACGGATTCGCATCCAGTACGCTCCGCATTTCGGCCGCACTGCGCACGAATACCCCGATCGGCTTTCCGGTATGGCGCAGCAACCGCTGTTCCAGCTGCGAGCCTGCGGTCGCGGCGGCCGCGTGAGAATCGAATATCACGTTTCCGCTGGCGATGTAGGTTTCGATTCGACGGAAGCCGAGCTCCGCGCACAGGTCCCGCAGTGTGCTCATCGCCAGCTTTCCGGTGCCCCCGACATTGACCGCCCGTAGCAAGGCGACATAGGTGTTCATGCCATCGTGCTGTCACGCAAAATATCAGGGTCACTCGGGCGGCCGCGCCCTTGCACGGACACGGCTGACCCCCTGAAGCTCCTACAGATCTGCCGGCTCATGGTAGGCTGAAACGACTTCCGCGGGGAGCTTCCATGGCGGCACGCAGCGCATTTCCACTCGAGGGCGGGTGTGACTGCCGCCGGATTCGTTACCACATCGCGACCGCGCCGTTGTTCGTTCATTGCTGCCATTGCCGCTGGTGCCAGCGGGAAAGCGGCGCGTCCTTCGCGTTGAACGCGATGATCGAGGCGGATCGTGTCGTCGTCCTCGGTCCCGAACCCGCGCTCATCGATACTCCATCTCATAGCGGCAAGGGTCAGAAGATTGCGCGCTGCCCCACATGCTGGGTAGCGCTCTGGAGCCACTACGCGGGGGCCGGTCCGGTGATCCGGTTCCTGCGTGTCGGCACGCTCGACATGCCGGATCTCCTGCCGCCGGACATCCATATATTTACCGCGTACAGGCAGCCCTGGTTCGAGCTGCCGACCGGAATCCCTGCGGTACCTGAATACTACGACCGCGAACGCTTCTGGCCGCCCGACAGCCTCGAGCGACGGCGGGCGCTGTTGCCAGAGATCGAGGCGTACCGGCGGATGGCGGGACTGACGACCTAGCGCGAGGCAGCCGGCGCGCGGACGATGTGCACGAGCTGCCTGATCGGCTTTCCCGGCAGCGTGCCGTCGGCGGTGAGCCGCTGTGACCCCTCGTCCCAGTGCAGCCGTGTCGTCGTCGTGCCCTTGCCGGTCTCGTAGCCGTAGGACACCCCGTCATCGTCATACAGCGCGAACTCGGTCGTGCGCCCCGGATAGACCCGAATCTCGCGCAGAGCCTGCTGTGCGGCGGTGTTCTGCTCATCGACACCGAGCGGAACGATAGACCCGGCGCGCACGAACAGCGGGATGGTGTCGATCGGCGCCGCGACGGTGACCGTCTGGCCACCGGCGAGCCTCTCGTCGGTCCAGTAGTTGTACCAGTCACTGCCGGCCGGCAGGTAGACCTGACGGCTCGCGCGGCCCTGTTCGGTCACCGGTGCGACCAGGAACGCCGGTCCGAACATGTATTCGTCGCCGAGGTTCGCGACGTTGGCGTCGTCGGGAAAATCCATGAACAACGCCCGCATGAAGGGAGCGCCGGTGTCATAGGTATGCCGGGCGAGCGCATAGAGGTAGGGCATCAGCGCATAGCGCAGCCGCAGGTACTTGACGATGATCGCCTCGGCCTGCTTGCCGTAGGACCAGACTTCGGTTCCGCCCCGAAGGCCATGCGCCCGCAGCGTCGGGGTGAAGGTCGCGTATTCGTACCAGCGCGTGATCAGCTCGGCATAATCCTCGTAGTGTCCGACCACGTCGCAGTCGTGAATTATTGCTGGTGGCACTCAATTGTGCGGCCACAAAGCAACTACTGGACTATTGTAATGTTTTGTTTGTGAGATTGCAGAATTGACAGCCATAGGCCTATAACTGAAATAAAACATTGCAGTTTGTAGATCTGCTATAGCTGTGAGGCTAGTACTAGTGGGCATGCAGTACTCACTACACACGTACTTTCAACGTTTTTATCATTATGTATTACTGTATTTTATGGCGCCAAGTGGTGCATGTGCGCATATTGGCACGTTATAAATCAATAAATTGATTGATTGATTGATTGTACTGTGCAACAGCAAACGTGATTGCTTTCTGGTGATGTAATGACCGTAGGCATAACTGAAAATATCCAGATTGCATCCGTTTTCCTATCACACTTATCTCCACTTTCCAGATGATCATGTTGGGCTGATCAGTGTTTATCATCAAGAGCTTTTCTTTGCAATCTGTAAGGTCTAGGGTGTGACTCAATCCGAATATTTTTTCACCTTTTTGTACAGATGCAACATTACAGGTTTGCAGCCAGCAATGTTAGACCGGTGGAGAGTGATTGCACGAAGAACAGTTGTATAGGCTTATTCTTCTTAGCATTCCACTAGTCCGCACTTCACCACCGCTTCCAAGCTTCTCCTGCTCCTGCTGCAGCTGCTAGTTCTAGATGAGAACTCCTGGATGCGGCAATTGTTGCACTATTGTTCAGTTTGTCCATGCTGGAAATGCTGCTATTTGCACCGCGAGTAGACCTGCTGATAAACTGGCTGACTGAGCGTGTCCGTGGATGTCTGGGAGTACTAACTACTGCGACACGGTGGACTCGCCCCGGCTTCTATACTAGGCCTACTGATATGAATGAACTAGGCCTTTCTGGACTGTAAAGTACAACTCAACCATCATGACTAGGCTATAGCCTATAGCGGTGCAAGTATAGGCCTACGAGGAATATTCCAGGGTCTGTACCGGGTGCCTTGTATGCCTATGGGTAGGTCTACATGATGGAAATATAAGTGACCAGCCTATGCTGAAATTAGTCATTGATCTGATAGGTATTAAGTAGATTATGTGACTTAGGACTGCAATATGATAGGCTATTACAGCACTTGTACTTCACACAACAGTGGAATGTCTAAACATTGGTAGACTAATGTCATACATAACAGGCCTTGGCAATTGAGCCCTACTACTCCCTAGCTCCTAGTTGATTGTTGGCCTGTTTCTGGAAGGCATGGAGGCAATTGGACGGCACTAGATGGACCCAGTTCAGTTTTAATCAGTAGTTAACTGCCGATTGACTACGTTGGTGAAATGGGCCCCGAGTTTGTCACCGAGCACCTTGAGAGACTTGTAGTCCTATCCAAAACTGTGAATGTTATCGTTGATCATGCCTTCGAACAGTTGGCGAACGGAATTTGTTAGCCACACTATCCGAAGCATTCGTTTGATGCCACAAACATTGAAAACACGACATTCTGATCATGTTGCTTGCTGATCAACATTAGCACATCCATCCGCCTTCGCCGCCTCGCTGCGGATCAACGTGACGTCGGCGGCTAGTAGGCCTCCGGTACTAATCCCTGCCAATCGTAGGCGTAGGGCCACGTAGCAATAACGAACAGCTGATAGCGCCTGAAGTTGAGCTGGGACTGGGTGGGTTCCCGCTACGCCTACATTTTGCTTTCCAAGCTCTGAGAACTGTAGAGTCTGCTTCAGCTGCATTGCATACCTAGTAGTAGTAGTATACACGTCACTCTACACTGAGTGGCGTGGTGCATGCCTATACGGCTCAACTCCCATTCCTGTATAGCTTTCCGTTTATGAGCTAGGCCTATCTATGCCTCAAAACGCAATGAAAATCTATAGGTGGCCTGTAAACAATGAGTCTAGACTCGTAGTCATGGTAGACTGCATGTAGCCTATATTGGTTAGGTCTCGGCTGAGTCGACGGTATATGGCCTAAGGTTTGCCATACAAATCCTGCCCGTAATCGACTATTAGTCCAATAGTTGACCTTTTCACGTGAAAGGAAAGGTTTAGGCAGCTCTAGTCTTTTAGACAATTATTAAACTATAAGTTTATTTTCTGTTCTTGTGGTCGATGATACAGTAAGCTAATCGCGCAGAAAGATTTTAAGCCATTTCCTATGAATTTCTGCAAATTCAGCGCAAATTATTATTTTAATTCCCAAAATGCATTCAGTTCAACCAATTTTTTTTGCTGCGTTTTCCATGGAAATAATAATAATAGCTTATTCGTACAAGAAGTAATAAAACAAGAACATATAACAAAAGAGTTGAAGTACAGTGCAGCAAAATCACGTATGCATAAGCTAGCTGTCCTACTGTTAATTGCCATGTTGACCCTCCTTCATAATCTGCCATGGACTCATAGTCAGATAAGTTAGGACACCGCCTCTCAGTTGAAAGTACAAGAGTGG
>CAWIQV010000015.1:0-21129 GCA_963838275.1 uncultured Gammaproteobacteria bacterium
AAAATTGCTCGGCCGCCGGGTGGCTGAAATGGCGCTCCGACAGCCCGAACACGACGTCCGGGCAGACCGCATCGCCGTGCGTGCGGAATCCGACCTGTTCCAGGTATTGCCGCGAGGCCTGGTCGCGATAGCTGCGGTAGCAGGCGCGCCGCAGCGCCTGGGTGATGAACCAGCGGCTGAGCGGATGACTGATCGGGCCGACACCGACGCTGAGGAATACGACCCTGACGCGGCACAGCGCGGCAAGCGTCGTGAGCTTGAACATGTCGTAGGGCCAGCCGGTCGGACCGCACATGTAATCCGCCACGATGCCGGTGCCCGCGACGATGAACAGGTCCTGGCGCCACATCGCGCGCAGCATCTTCAGCCAGTGTGCCGCCTCGATCGGCAGGCTGCGGAACAGGATCCGCAGTATCTTGCCGACGCGCCCTTCCGCGCGGCCGGCCCGCGGAATCGACGCCCAGACCTCCGAGCGCACGCCGGGTATGCCATGCCGGGCCTGGACATCGGCGGGATTGGTGCAGAAGCAGAACAGCCGTGCGTCCGGCAGGCGCGCCCGCACCTGCTCGATCACGGTCTGCAGCGTCGTCTCGTTGCCGAGGTTGCCGGCACCGAAGTTGCCCCAGAAGCTGATGCGCGCCGGTTTCATGGACGTCGGGCTGCCGCGGGTGGCGGTACCCCGGCTCAGCGACCGATGCCCTCGTAGTGCTCGAAGGAGCCGGGATCGAGTACGCGCCGCCCGTCCACGACCAGCGGCTGCTGTCCGAGTGCCGCCAGTTCGCCGGCCAGCCCCGCGAACTCGGCCCAGCGCGTGACCAGCACGACCACCCGCGCCCCGGTGAGCGCCTCGCGCAGCGACCCGGCCAGCCTGACGTCCGCCAGGTCCTGGTGATCGCTCGGGCGCGCGATCGGATCGTACGCGGTCACCCGGGCACCCTGCGCCTTGAGCTTGCGGATGATCGGAAAGGCCGGCGATTCGCGGATGTCATCGGTATCGGGCTTGAAGGCGATCCCGAGCACGGCCACCGGTACGCCAGCGAGCGACCGACCTGGCGGCCGATCAGGCGCATGATCTCGTCCGGCTGGCCGCGGTTGATGTCCAGTACGCTCTGCAGCAGGCTCAGGTTGAGTCCGTGTTCGCGGCCCTGGCCGATCAGCGCCGTGACGTCCTTCGGCAGGCAGCTGCCGCCGAATCCGCAGCCGGGCTCGAGGAAGCTCGCGATGCCGGCCGTGATGCGCTCGTCCCCGCGCCGCGTCGTGAAATAGACGGCCTGATGCACACCACGCATCACGTCGATCGCGTCGACGCCGCCGACCGCCGTGCACAGGCGCGCGATCTCGTTCGAGAACGAGATCATGGTCGCCAGCACCGCGTTGGACGCGTACTTGATCATCTCGGCGGTGGTCGGATTGGTGAAGATGCGCGGCACGGCCGCATCGAAGCCGGCGTACAGCGCGCTCAAGACGCCGTGGGTCCGTTCGTCGATGCCGCCGAGCACCAGCCGGTCGGGCTGCGAGAAATCGGCCACCGCGGTGCCCTCGGTCAGGAACTCCGGATTCATCCCGAGCCCGAAACCCTCGCCCGCCTGGCGGCCGGAGGCCGCCTCGATCACGGTGCGTACCACGCCCGTCGTGGTGCCGGGAATCACCGTGCTCTTGACGATCACGGCGTGGTAGCCGGGCTTCTGGCGCAGCGCCGCGCCGATCTCGGTGGCCGCCGCCTCGACATACTTCAGGTCGATCTTGCCCCCCGCCGCCGGCGTGCCCACGGCGATGAAGGTCAGCTCGGTGGCGGCCACCGCGCCGGCCAGGTCCGTGGAGGCGCGCAGGCGCTTGCCCGCATTGCGCTTGAGCAGCTCGGGCAGCCCGACCTCGTGGATCGGCGCGCGCGCGGAATTGATCATCTCGACCTTGCGCGGATCGACGTCCACGCACACCACGTCATGCCCGATGTCCGACAGGCAGGCGCCCGTGACCAGGCCGACGTACCCTGTTCCGACGATGGAGATTTTCATCATGCCGCCGGTGCAGTCTGGTTGTGGCTGTACCAGATCAGGGACCGGTAGATACCGTCCTCGATCAGCACCTTCGGATCGAATCCGAGCTCGGTGCGCGCCTTGTCGATGACCGGGCAGCGGCGATTCGGGTTGTCGATCAGGTAGTCGGCCTCGTTGCTGCGGCCGAGCACCACCTTGCCGCGGTAGCCGACCAGTTCGGCGGCCGCGCGTACCACCATGTCGGCGAGCTGGGCGACCGAGATCTCCGGCCGGTCGATGCCGATGTTGTACGGCTCCCCGGCGCCACCGCGCACCAGCACCTTGAAGTACCCGGTGATGGCGTCGGTGGCATAGCAGAAGGTGCGCTTCGGACTGCCGTCCGAGAGCATCACGATGTCGCGACCCGCAAAGATGTCCTTGGCGAAATCCGGGATCACGCGCCCGTCGGTGATCTTCAGGCCCGGGCCGTAGTTGTTGAATGGCCGTGCCTGCCGGACCGGGATACCTTCCTGCTTCGCATAGGTCACGCACAGCGTCTCGCCGAAGCGCTTGGACTCGTCGTAGCAGGCGCGCGGCCCGGTGCAGGAAACGTTGCCGCGGTAGGTCTCCGGCGTCGGAATGGCGGCGGCCGCGGGATCGCCGTAGATCTCGCTCGAGGAGTAGAACAGGAACCCGCGCAGCGCGCGTCCCGCGTCGCGTGCCGCCACCGCATAGTCCAGCAGGTTGCGCAGACCGTTGATGTTGGCGTCGATGCACTTGAGCGGATGCGCGCGGTAGTAGATCGGGGAGGCGATGCCCGCCGCATGCACGATGTAGTCGAAGACACCCATGTCCTGCGGCAGCGGATCGATCAGGTCGATACGCCGCAGCTGCAGGTCCGGTCGCCCGCGCAGCGCTTCGAGCCACTCGGGCACGCCGCGCACGTAGTTGTCGTACACGGTGACCTCGATCCGGGCACCGGCCGCGCGCGTGTCGTTCCAGTGCAGCACCGACTGCACGAGGTAGTAGCCGAGGAATCCGCCGCCCCCGGTCACGAGCAGCCGTCCACCGGACATGGCGCCGAATTCGGAGGCGAGATCCGTGCAGATCGCGTCGAGGTCCTCGACCAGGAGTTGCTGCAGGCTGATGAGCTTTCTGTGCTGTTGCATGACTGTGGGGTTCCGTTCCCGCTCCGTTGCTTTAGCCGCTTGGTGCGCCGCCGAGCGCCTTCTGCAGCGCGTTCTCGCCGCTGACGAAGGACTGGTCGGTCCAGATGTAGGCCCAGTCGCCATAGCGACCGCAGTAGCCGATGCCGATGTCGTCGAGGAATCCGTGCACCGCCCTGGTGGCCGGGGTCGATTCCAGGTCGAATATCACGTTCGCGTACGGGATGTGCATCGCATGGCGGAACAGCACGCGGTCGCTGTCGCGCAGGATGCCGCAGCGCCGCAGGTCCGCGATCACCGGTTCGATGCACTCCTCGGGTCGCCGGTCGATGGGTCGGTACTTGCGCGAGTAGTAGCACTCGGCCTGCAGGCTGCCGCATCCCGGCGGGACGTTGTGCGGGGACTGCAGGTGCGGGGTGCTGAGCCGCGTGAAGAACACGTCCCGGTCGTAGAAGTACGACCAGTGCGCATCGACCAGGTCCGCCCGGTCCACCCCCAGGCTCACGATAACGGCCTCGGTACAGGCCAGGCGCGACGCGGCCTCGACGATGTCGCGCGGCGCACCGACGATCATCGGCACCAGCTCCGGCAGCGGGATCGAGGACACCAGCCGGTCGTAGGACGCGGTGACGCCGTTGCCGAACTGCAGCAGGCGCTGAACGGGATCGATGCGGGTGACTCGGTGCCCGAGCCGTATGTCCGCGATCCTGCGGAACGGCTCGAGGTAGGCCGCGAAGCCGCCGTGCGTCGGATAGCGAAAGCCGCTGATGTAGTGCACGTCGGTGGATTTCGGCAGCAATGCGCCGCGGAACACTTCCTCGAGCTTCGGGCGATACAGCCGCGGACCGATCCATTCGGTGTTCATGTTGGCCGCGGTGGTAGTGTGGTACTTGACCGTGTACTCCATCGGAAAGGTCTCGGCGAACGTGTTACCGAAGCTCGCGCGCAGCCAGTCTTCGTAGTTGCGGATCGGCGGGGACTCGGTGCGCTGGCTGATCTCGACGAACTCCAGCAGGATCCGGGTCACCAGTTCGCCCGGCAGACCGTGCAGGTTGATCTGCGCGGGATGCTTGATCCAGTGGCCCTGCCAGTAGTTGTTGACCCGGGTCGGAAATTCCTCGTACCGGCCTTCGACGTTGGCGGCCAGCAGGTCCTTGATTCGGGCGTTGTCGGTGAAGGACACGTGCGGCCCCTCATCGAAGGTCCACCCGCCCGGAAAGACGTAGGACGACGTGTGGCCGCCGATGTGCTCGTGCATGTCGTACATGACCGGCCGGAGGCCGGCCTGGTGCGCGGCGTGGGCGGCCCCGAATCCGGCCATGCCGGTGCCAAGAATCGCGACGTTTGTCATCCGTTGCTATGCCTCTTGCGCGCGGAGCTCGGTCCGCCACCATCCAACCGTGTCCGCCAGGCCGGCCTCGAGGCCGAACTTCGGCTTCCAGCCCGCATCATTGAGCAACCGGCGCGCATCGCCGAGTACCAGCGGCGCATCGTTCGCCCGAGCGGGCAGCGCGCCGATCTGCAGCAGGTCGGTCCTGCCGGTGATCTTCCCGAGCAGCTCGACGATCTCCCGGATGGTCGTCGAGCTGCCGGCCGCGACGTTATACGGGCCGCGGCACTGCGCGGCGAACAGTGCCACGATGCCGTCGGCGACATCCTGGATGTGCAGGTAGTCCCGGACCTGCAGGCCGTGCGAGGACTTCGCGGGCAGGCCCTTGAGCAGCGACAGGATCACGGAGGACACCAGCCGCGCGGGGTTCTCGCGCGGTCCGTACATGAAGAACGCGCGCCCCCAGGATGCCGACAGTCCCGACACCGCCGCATAGGCCATCAGTGCGCGGCGCAGCGCGTCCTTGGCCGCGCCGTACAGCGTATCGGGCTCGCAGGGCGTGAGCTCTTCGACGCAGTAGCCGTAGCGCCAGTCGTACTCGTAGCACGAACCGCTCACCGTGCAGCGCTCGCCACCGGATTCGCGGAACATCCGGATCAGATCGAGGCTGGCCGCGACCCAGGACAGGTTGCTCGCGTCGCCGATCAGCTTGCCCGGTTCGACGAACCAGGCGAGGTGCAGCAGGCCGGAGGGCTGGTGCTGCTCCAGCACGGCGCGCATCGCCGCGCGATCCATCACGTCGCCGCGCACCCAGCGCACGCCCGGCACGTCGCGCGGCGCGCGCGTGCGCTGCAGTGCGAGCACGTCGAAGCCGCGCGCCACCAGGGGCGCCAGGCAGTGGCTGCCGAGGAAGCCGGTGGCGCCGGTCACCAGTACGCGGTTGGAATGGGTTGCCATGTCGTTCAGCGCGTCATGGCGCGCCGCCGGCAAAGTCCGGCCAGCCGAGATCCTGCTGCGAGATCACGCGTACCGGCGCCGGCCACGCGATGGCGAACGCCGGATCGTCGTGACGCACGCCGCGGGCGCCCTTCGGCGCGTAGGGCACCGATGCCTGGTACACCAGGTCGGTCTCGGGAGCGAGGGTCAGGAAGCCGTGCCCGCAGCCTTCCGGAATGTAGAGCATCCGCCCCGATTCGGCGTCGAGTTCCACGCCGAACCATTGCCGGAAGGTCGGACTGGCCGGACGCAGGTCGACCGCGACGTCGAATACCGCGCCACGCGTACAGCGGACGTATTTGACCTCGGCGAACGGCGCGATCTGGTAGTGGATGCCGCGCAACGTGCCGGCAGCGGTGCTGCGCGCCAGGTTGACCTGCGCGATGGCGGGGTTCAGGCCCGCACGGACGAATTCCTCCGCGCACCACTGGCGCGCGAAGAAGCCCCGCTCGTCCCGGCGTGGCTCGAGCTCGAGCACGCACACCCCGTCGATCCTGGTCGGCGTGATGATCATGGATTACTGCGCCCGCGCCGCGATCTGTTCGAGCGTCCGGCCGCGCTCGACCATCGCCGCGGTAGGCGGCAGGCCGAGGGCGTCGAACACGGTCCGGATGCGGTGCAGCCAGTCGTGCCTGCGCGCCGCCTCGCGGATGTTGTGGCGCCGCGCCGCCAGCAGCCGGTCGGGATCGGCGTTGAGCTCGGCGAGGATGCCTACCACGTCCGGCGAGTCGAACGGCAGGTGGATCACCGCGTCCGGCCAGTCGAACTGTCCCTGGAACTGCTCGCTGCGCGGCGCCTCGCCGATCATCACCGTGCCGGCCGCCGCACCCTCGTAGAAGCGCGCGGAGATCTCCTCGCGCCCGGCCGTGAATTCCGGCTGGTTCACCAGGCTGCGATTGGCGATGTAGAAGCAGCTGCGCTTGAGTACCGTCGCGAGCATGCCGCGGTGCTCGCGCGGAAACTCGACGCGGAACGTGCGCTGCTTGAGGTCCGAGCCACTCGCCGCGACGGTGTCGTAGTAGTAGAACCGCTGCTGGGCTTCGGCATCGTCGATCAGCGCCCGGTGCGTCACGGCCGAGCGCCGACCGATGTTGCACACGTGGATCGGCCGCGGCTGATCCGGTGACGCGGGAGCGAAACGCGGCACGTCCACGGCGAGCGGCAGGTAGGTGCAGGGCCGGCCCGTGATGCGCCGCACGTCCTCGACGCTGTGGCGGAAGCCGATGAAGATGTGATCGAAATCCGACAGCAGCTCGACCAGATATCCCGGCAGCTTGTCCGACCAGACTTCGGTGATGAAGCAGGCCGCCTTGCGGCAGCGCTGGCGCCAGTTCGGAATCATGGCCAGTGAATACAGTTCGTGGGTGTGACTGAAGATCGGGAAGAACAGCTCGTAGTCGCGCTCCAGCAGCACGCGGGAGCGCGGATACGGTGCCAGGCGGCGCGCCAGGCTGCGCGAGCCGGTGACGGCGCGTGCCAGCCGGTACGCGCGCCGCGAAGACTCCAGCGCCGGCACGTCCTGCGCATCGATGCGCTGCGCACCGGTGAGCGCCGCCAGCGTGTCTTCGAACTCATAGGCGAGGCAATACGCGACCAGGTCGGCGATCCGCCGCTCCGAGAGCAGCAATACCCTGCCCTGCACCGGATCCGCGGCGCGGTCCGTATCCTCGCTCATCGGGCCACCTGTCGCCGCAGCCGATGCTGCGCGCGCAACGGGGACATCAGGGAAGGGTCCCGCGCGCTTCGGATTCAGGCTGTTCCGCCGGCGGCCTCCAGATCATCCACGGGCATTCGCGTCGCGCTTCCATGCGGTCGAAGGTGATCTTGTCCTTGAACGTGTCCATGCAGCGCCAGAATCCGTCCCAGCGGAACGCGCTGAGCTTGCGGGCCGCGATCAGGCGGTGGAACGGCTGCTCGACCAGCTCCTCACCCTCGTTGATGTAGTCGAAGATGTCCCGCCGCAGCACGAAGTAGCCGCCATTGATCAGCAGCTCCTGGTTCGTGATCGGTCCCATGTGCGTGACCAGTCCGTCGGCGCCCTGCTGGACCACGTGGAAGGACTGCGAGTTCGACACCGCGGCAAAGCTCGCCACGACGTCGCGGCCGCTGAACTCCGCGACCTGGCGATCCAGCGGCAGGTCCGACAGTCCGTCGCTGTAGTTGGCCAGGAACACCGGGTCATTGCCGATGTGCTTGCGCACCCGCAGCAGGCGCTGGCCGATGTTCGAGTGCAGTCCCGTGTCGACGAATGTGATGCGCCAGTCGTCCATGTCCCGGCTGTGCAGCTCGATGCTGCGGCCACCGTCGCTGAGCGTGAAGTCGTTCGACAGCGCCTCGTTGTAGTTCAGGAAGTACTCGCGGATCATCTCGCCGCGGTAGCCGAGGCAGAGGATGAATTCCTTGTGGCCATAGTGCGCGTAATAGCGCATCAGGTGCCAGATGATCGGACGGATGCCGATATTGACCAGCGACTTCGGGGTCGTATCCGAGTGCTCGCGCAGTCGCGTGCCCAGGCCGCCGCAGAACAGCACGACTTTCATCGATCGCCTCCGGCGGCATACGGGTGGGCCCCGGCGGCACACGACGCTCGCAGCACTGCGACGGCGTCGATCGAGGGCGGCGGGTTCATCGGATGTGGTCCGTACGACATGGGTCCTTGGGCGCCGGGCGGCCTGCGGGCCAGGCGGCGCAGATCCGCGTGGCAGCGGGTCCAAACGGGAAGGGAGAATAACATTCCATGCCGTCCTTGGTTCATTCCTGCGGTGTTTCTGCGTGGTTTTGGGACATAATTCATCGGCCGCACGCCCGCGGAGCGGCCGCGGGGCCGCAGTGGCGGGCATTCAATCATCCGACGCTGCGCGACGCTGTGACAGGTCTTGCAGAAATGCCGCCGCTGATGCCGCCATGCGGACCAGGTCGCGGGCCGTCGGTAGGCGTCGGAGCCGGCCTCAGGGTGTTCCGGGCAGCTGAAAGGCGACCGCATAGCGGATCTGCCAGTCGCGACGCCGGTCGTTGAGCGGCTCGAGGCCCCACCATTCGAACGGCCAGTCGCCTCGAACCGAGGGGTCGCCGTCGTGGATCTCGCGGATCAGGTCCGGCAACGGCCTCCATCCGAGCTCGCGTGCGACCGTGGTGCGCACGTCGAGATCCACTCCGAGCACGAACAGGTGCCCGCCCGGAGTGACCATCGTCGCGATGTTGCGCAGGCACTTCTGCGCCATTGCCGGATCCATGTGGCACAGGAAATTGCTCGCCACCACGATGTCCTGCGGCCCCAGGGCCCGGGCCAGCGCCGGATCACCGGCATCACCCTGCCGGAACTGTATCCCCTCGCGCAGCCACGGCTTGACCGTGGCACGATCCCCGTCCCAGTCGAACACGGCCTGGCGCTCGGCCTCGGTGAGTCGCTCGAATATCGAGGAGCCGACCACTTCCGAGCTCGCGCTGGTGTAGACGGCGCTGCTGGCGACCGCGAGTATCTCCGGCGAGTAGTCGACCGCGTGCACGTGCAGCCGCAGGTCCGGCCGCGCGGAGCGGATGGTCCACAGGACGGAATAGACCTCCGCACCGCTGCTGCAGCCGAGGATCGCGAGGTGCAGCGCCGCGCCCTCGGGCTTGGCCGCAGCCACGCGACGCATCTGCTCGAGCTCGGGCCGGTTGCGGAAGAAAAACGTCCCGAAATACTGCCGCCGACGTGCCCGGCGCGCCAGCCGCTCGTGCAGGAACATCCCGTACCAGTAGGCCGGGCGGCTGTCGCGCAGCGCGCGCGGCAGGCGCTTCCACACGGCACGATTCAACCGCTCGAACAGGTCGGGAGAGGGCGTCTCTGCTGGCATCGTCTGCGCTCCTGGAGGCTGGGGCTGCCGCGATGGAGCGTCAGGAATAGAAGGCCGCGATCTGTTCGACCACGTACTGCAGCTGCTCCGTGCGCAGCTCCGGAAAGATCGGCAGTGCCAGGGTGTCCCGCGGCGGCGCGCTCGGATTCCGGAAAGGCGCCGGCGCCGTGCCCCAGATAGGCGAAGCACTGCTGCTGGTGCAGCGGCACCGGGTAGTAGATCTCGGTGCCGATCCCGCGTGCGGCCAGGAACTGCCGGAGCTCGTCGCGCCGCGGGACCCGGATCACGTACTGGTTCCAGATGTGGCGCCCGGCCGAGGCCCGCGGGCACGCCACGCGCGCGCCGAGCCCGGCGCGCTCGAACGCCGCGGCGTAGTACGCCGCGTTGCGCTGCCGCCCCTGGGTCCACGAGTCCAGGTGCGGCAGCTTCACACCCAGCACCGCGGCCTGGATCTCGTCGAGCCGGAAATTGCCGCCGATGAATGCGTGGTAGTACTTCGGCTTGCCCCCATGCACGCGCAGCACCCGCAGGTGCTCCGCCAGCTCCGGATCCTGCGTCGTGCACATGCCGGCATCGCCGAATGCGCCGAGGTTCTTGGTCGGGAAGAACGACAGGCAGCCGACGTCGCTCATGCTGGCGGCGCGCCGCCCGGCGGCATCCTCCGCACCGATCGCCTGCGCGGCGTCCTCGATGACCTTCAGGTCGTACTCGCGCGCGATCGCCAGCAGCGCTCCCATGTCGGCGCACTGGCCGTAGAGATGCACGGGCATCAGCGCGCGCACGTGCCCGCCCGTGCGCCGCACGACGAGCCCGGCGCCGCGCCGCTCGCAGTCCTGCTCGAGGAAGCGCCGCACGGCGCCCGGATCGAGGTTGAAGCTGCCGGCATCGATGTCACAGAAGGCCGGGCGCGCACCGGTGCGCGCGATCGTGCCCGCGGTCGCGAAGAACGTGAATGGTGTCGTAATGACTTCGTCGCCGGCGCCGATCCCGAGGCCCATGAGCGCCAGCAGCAGCGCATCGGTCCCCGAGGAAACCCCGACGGCGTCCCGCGAATGGCAGTAGGCTGCGGCGGCCTTTTCGAACTCCGTCACAAATCGGCCGAGAATAAACTGCTGACTTGAACATATTGTCGCCAGAACTGGAATAATTTCGTCCTCGAGCTCCTGGTACTGGAGCTTCAGATCGAGCAGCGGAACGCTCATGGCGTTCAACTGCCGGGAGGATGGGACGGTATTGGACATGTCGATCGGGACCCTCGGCGTATGATGACGACCAGCCGGCAGGGATTCGATTCTATACAAGACCGGCGCGGCGCGCCGGTCGACGACCTGTCCGGAATGCTGCCCTGAGGCCGACCCATGACCGAACCGGTACTCATCAAACGCAGCTTCCTGATCGCACTGATGGCGTTCGTACAGACGATGACGCCGCCGCTGATCGCCGGCGCGTCGCTGTACGTCGTCAAGCGCGTATGGAATTTTTCCCTCGGCCATGAGCACGCCTCGGGACTGGTCACGGTGATCCTGCTGTTCCTGGTGCTGATACGCCCGCCGCGCACGCTCAGCTCGCAGCTGAACTGGCGGCCGATGGCGGGCGCCGCCGGTACCGTGCTGCAGTGGCTGCTGCTGCTCGCGGTGCTGGCGCTGATCGGGTACTCGACCAACGTGCTCGGCGAATATCCGCGCCGCGCGCTCGAGACCTGGGCCCTGGTGACGCCGGTGCT
Organism: uncultured Gammaproteobacteria bacterium; assembly: GCA_963838275.1. Lineage (GTDB taxonomy): Bacteria > Pseudomonadota > Gammaproteobacteria > Steroidobacterales > Steroidobacteraceae > FEN-1191. Next base: position 11,028 of record CAWIQV010000015.1, read on the forward strand.
GCTGGTGCTCGGCAACCTGACCGTGCGCTACGTCATGCGGCGTCTCGTGCTGAGCGCGGTGACGGCGCGCCAGGTGGTATTCGCCGGCTACAACAACAGCAGCCTCGACCTGGCCCGCCGCCTCACGAGCGATCCAGCCCTGCGCCTGGAAGTGGTCGGCTTCTTCGACGACCGTGCGGCCGAACGTCTCAACATGGACGCCAGCACGCGGCTGGTCGGGCGGCTGTCGGAGCTCGCGGCATTCGTGCGCGAGCGCGGCGTCGACGTGATCTTCATCGCGCTGCCGATGCGGCACGTCAAGCGCGTGCTGGACCTGCTCGACGACCTGCGCGATACCACGGCCTCGATCTACTACGTTCCCGACATCTTCGTCTTCGACCTGATCCAGTCACGATCGAGCGACCTCAACGGTGTCCCGGTGGTGGCGCTGTGCGAGACTCCGTTCTACGGCTACCGCGGCATCACCAAACGGCTCATCGACGTGGGCTTCGCCGCACTGTTCCTGGTCTGTGCATCCCCGATCCTGCTCGCGATCGCCGTGCTGGTGAAGCTGAGTTCCCCGGGACCGGCCATCTTCCGGCAGCGACGCTACGGCCTGGACGGCCAGGAGATCATCGTCTACAAGTTCCGGACCATGACCGTGACCGAGGACGGCGCGCACGTGCAGCAGGCCTCGCGCACCGACCGGCGCATCACGCCCATCGGCCGCTACCTGCGCCGCTTCTCGCTCGATGAGTTGCCGCAGTTCATCAACGTGCTGCAGGGGCGGATGAGCCTGGTGGGCCCGCGGCCCCACGCGGTCGCGCACAACGAGCAGTACCGCAAACTCATCAAGGGCTACATGGTGCGCCACAAGGTGCTGCCCGGAATCACCGGGTTGGCGCAGATCAGCGGCGCGCGCGGCGAGACCGTGACCGTGGCCGACATGGAAGCGCGTGTGAAGCACGATCTCGATTACCTGCGCCACTGGTCGCCGATGCTGGATTTCAAGATCATGTTCCTGACCGTCTTCAAGGTGTTCGGCGACGACAAGGCCTATTAGCCGGCAGCCGGCGGCGCCTCCGCCGCAAGCGCGATGGCCGCGGACACGAATCCATCGTGCCGGACACAGCGGCCGGTGAGCGCTCCGGCGTACCGCTCCTGCAGTGCGAGCGGCCGTTCAGGCACGACCGTGAATGCACCGACCTCGCCATCGACCATCACGGCGCGCGCGTCGCACACGATCGCGATCGCGTCGAATCCCAGGCGCTCGCGCACCAGCGGATACTGCAGCTTGTAGAACGCCTCCTTCGCCGCGAATCCCAGCGCGGCGGCGAGCGCCCGGCGCGCCGCCGGCAGCGCCTCCAGGCGCTCGAGCTCGGAGGGCACGAACAGCCGCGGCCAGAGTGCGCTGCGCACCGCCTCCAGCCGCTCCGTGTCCAGTCCCAGCCCCAGGAAGGTGTCGCTGCGCCCGACGACCGCTGCACAGTGGCCCCTGGTGTGGGAAATGCTGCCGACGATCCCGCGCGGCCAGACCGGCGAGCGGTCCGGCGCCGCGCGCAGCGGCGCTCCGGTAATGCCGAGTTCCGCCAGCGCGATGCGCGCGCATTGACGACCGGCGGCGAATTCCTGCACGCGCGCAGGCACCGCGCCTTCCACGCTGCGCGCCTCCTCGGGCAGCAGCAGTCGCGGATCGCCGGGTTCGTGCAGCACCGCGACCACCGCACCGGCCGGATACAGCGCCTGCAGCGGCGGCGCATACAGGCGGGGCGCAGCGCTCATTCCGGGCGGGCTCCATGGGTCATTGCAGCAGCCGCGTTGCGTACTCGGCGATCGCCAGCGCGGCAGTCAGTCCAGGGGACTCGATACCGTAGAGCGCGACGTAGGGACAGCCGTCGTGGTGCTTGGGGCCCCGGATGCAGAAGTCCGCCGCGGGTGCGCCCGGCCCGCTGATCTTCGGCCGTATCCCGGTGTAGGCCGGCTGCAGGCGCGATTCGTCCAGCTCCGGGTAATACAGCCGTATCGCCTGCGCAAACTGCGCGCGGCGCGCTTCATCGAAACCATAGTCGATGTCCTCGACCCAGCTCGCGTCCGGCCCGAAGCGCGCGTTGCCGGCGAGGTCCAGGGTCACGTGCGTGCCGAGACCCGCGGAGTTCGCGACCGGATAGACCAGGCGTCGGAACGGGGAGCGTCCGGAGAGCGCGAAGTAATGTGCCTTGGCGAGGTAGCGGCGCGGTACCGTCTCCGGCGCCAGTCCCGCCAGCGCATGGGACACCTGCTGGGCACCCAGGCCGGCCGCGTTGACCAGCCAGTCGGTGGTCAGGCTCGTCGGGGGCGCGCCGCCGATCTCCACGCGGATCGCGCCGCGAGCCAGCGCGCCACCGTGCACGGGCGCTCCGAGCACGACGGTACCGCCGCGGGCCTCGAGATCCGCCTGCAGTGCCAGCATCAGCCCGTGCGAATCGACGATGCCGGTCGACGGCGAGAGCAGCCCGGCGACGCAAGCCACCTGCGGCTCGAGGCTACGCACCTGCGCCGCGCCCAAGGGCTCGAGATCCGGCACCCCATTGGCGATGGCCTGGCGCCGGTACCGCTCCAGCACCGCTACTTCGAGCGCGGAGGTCGCGACGATCAGCTTGCCGATCCGACGATGCGCGATCTGCCGCTGCTCGCAATACCGGTACAGGCGTTGCCGGCCCTCCACGCACAGCCGGGCCTTGAGCGAGCCGGTCGGATAGTAGATTCCCGCGTGGATCACCTCCGAGCTGCGGCTGCTGGTAGCGGTACCGATCGCGGCTTGCGCCTCGAGCACGAGCACCTCACGGCCCTGCTGCGCGAGCGCGCGCGCGATCGCGAGTCCCACGACCCCGGCCCCGATGACGACGCATTCGACGTGTTCAGCCACGATGCAGCGCTGTTCCGGCTCCGGCCGGCGGGCGCGTCCCGACGCGCAGTGCCCTTATGTTGAACCATTCCCGTGCAAAGCGTGCGCCCGCTGCGCCGGGCGTCCCGGGAGCCTGTGCTAGCATTCTTTCCATAACTGGCCACCCCTCTGCGATCGCGATCGACCATGAGAATCAGCCGAGGACGGATCGCCGTGGGCCTGGCGCTGGGGTTCCTGGTACTCGCGGCGGCAATCCCGGCAGTACGCTGGCGCGTGGCGATCATCGCCATCAAGGCCGCGAACCAGCTGGACGGCATCGAGTGGCAGGATATCCCCTATGTGCTGCGGGCCAATTCCGGCATCCGGCTCTCGCGCCTGGTGCGCTATCGCAATCCCTACATCCTGATCACCAATCCGCTCGACTCCGCGGCGGACCGCAAGCGCGGCGCCGACCTGTTCGCGCGCACCTGTGCGCGCTGCCATGGCGATGCCGCGCAGGGCGGCGCCGGCCCGGCCCTGGTCGGCCGCTCGCTGGCGCACGGTTCGAGCGACTGGGCCATGTATCTGACGATTCGCCATGGCGTACCGGGCACGGCGATGCAGGCCTGGGGGCTGTCGCGCGAAGACGCCTGGCGCGTGATCGCGTTCCTGCGGCAGAGCGCGTTCGAGTACAACCAGCGGCTCGCCGCCGGTGACGCGGGATCCGGGACGCCGCTCGCACCGCTGCTGCCGGCGACTGCGGAGATGCTCCAGGCCGCGGCCAGCGATGTCGCCGACTGGCTGCTGCCGGCCGGTTCGTATTCGGGACAGCGATTCTCGCGCGACACGCAGCTCACGAGCGCCAACGTCTCGCAGCTCGCGGTGCGCTGGATCCACCAGTTCAACCTCGCCGACCAGATCGTGGAGTCGGTGCCGATCGTCGTCGGGCGGCGCCTGTACGTCACGCTGCCCAATGGCGCGGTGCAGGCGCTCGATACCGGGACCGGGGCGCTGATCTGGCAGTACACGCGGCCTCCGCCGGCCGACATACGGCTGTGCTGCATCACGACCAATCGCGGCGTAGCGGTGCTCGGCAAGCGCGTCTACGTCGGCACGCTCGATGCGCACCTGCTGGCGCTGGACGCCGCGACGGGCGAACTGCTGTGGGACCAGACCGTCGCCGACTATCGCGAAGGCTACAGCATCACCTCCGCGCCGCTGCCGGTCGGCGACCTGCTGATCACCGGCATCGCCGGCAGTGACTTCCCGACGCGCGGCTTCATCAGCGCATACGACGCCGCCACCGGAGCGCTGCGCTGGCGCACCTACACGATTCCGGCACCGGGTGAGCCCGGCAGCGACACCTGGGCCGGGGATTCGGCGCGCCACGGCGGCGCCAGCACCTGGGGCCTCGGCGCCTACGACCCCGAGCTCGGCCTGCTGTACTGGGGCACCGGCAATCCGGCGCCCGATTACAACGCCGCGAACCGGGCAGGCGACAACCTGTACAGCTGCTCGCTGCTCGCGCTCGACGTCGCGACCGGCCGGATGGTCTGGCACTTCCAGTTCTCGCCCCGGGACGATCACGACTGGGATTCGATCCAGACGCCGGCGCTGTTCGACGCCACCGAAGGCGGAGTGGTGAAGAAGGAACTCGCGGTCGCGAATCGCAATGGGTTCTTCTACGTGCTGGACCGCGAGACCGGCAAGTTCGTGCGCGGGGCGGCCTATGCGAAGCAGACCTGGGCCTCCGGCCTGGGTCCGGACGGGCGGCCGCTGCGCCTGCCCGGCAGCAGTCCGACACCGGGCGGAACCTACCTGTATCCGAGCACCACCGGAGCCGCGAACTGGTGGTTCCAGTCCTACAGCCCGCTGACCGGGCTGCAGTACGTGGACGTGCTCGAGCGCGGCGGGATCTATTTCTCGAGCGAGAGTCCGCCGAGCGCGGAGTCCGGCCGGCTGTTCGTCGGCAGCGCCGGCCGCTACGTGGATGGCGACTTCCAGTACGCGGTGGTGCGCGCGATCGATCCGGCCACCGCCCGGGTGCGCTGGGAGCACCGCAACGCCGGCGTGAACGAGCTGCCACGCGGCGGCCTGCTCTCCACTGCGGGCAACCTGGTGTTCGGCTCCGACGATTCGAAACTGATGGCGCTCGATGCGACGAGCGGAGCGCAGCTCTGGTCCTTCGATACCGGCGGCCAGATCTCCGCCGCTCCGGTGAGCTATCGCGTCGGGGAGCGGCAGTACATCACGGTGGCGACCGGCCAGATGCTGATCGCGTTCGCACTGCCCGACCCGCCGGCAGCGAAACACTAGATCCGCAGCGATCTCAGATCCGCAGCTTCCTCGCGTGGAAGGCTTCGGCAAATCCGCCCGGTGCGGCACACTCGATGCCACGCAGCCGTGCCAGCGCGCGGAACGTGTCGGCTGTGAACCAGCTGCGCGAGTGCTGCGACGGGAAACACTCCATCAGCGTCGCGCTCTTGCGCTCGATGTCCGCCGCGCTCAGGGGCACGAACAGGTTCGGATGCCCGAGGTCGCCCTCGTATTTCGGGATCTCGTATTCGAGAATGGTGTGGGAGCGGAACGTATTCCAGGTCAGCTCCGCCAGCAGCGCGTGGTCCTGATGGCGGTCCTCGAGGCGGTGGGTCAGGACCAGGTCCGGGCGCGACAGCGCCTTCAGGGTCTCGAACGCATCCTTGATGCGCTCTCGATCGATCGGAAAGTAACTGCCGCGAAAATCGAAGAAGCGCAACTCCATCCCTGCGGCGCCTTCCAGGATGCGGGCGGCCGCGCGGCGCGATTCCGGCTCGCGCGCCGGCTCGCCGGCGAACACCGCCCACGTGAAATGTGCACCGGGATGTTCGCTCACCCAGCGCCGCAGCGTACCGGCGCAGCCGATCTCGATATCATCGCAATGTGCCCCGATGCACAGCACCGTGGACAGTTTCCTCAACTGCAGGACTTCGGACATGCTCGGTTCGACCTCGAATTCCCGAATGGATGGTGACCGCTGGGCCTGGCGGCGCGGCCGCGCGGACCGGCCGGAGTATAGGGATTTTCGGCATCGCCCGTCCGTGCCGCGTGACCGCCCGCCTCGAACCCCTGCCGCATGAACGCACGCGAGCGGACTGCGGGAAGGGGGCTGCCGGTGCTGCTCGCGGCCAGCGCGCTCATCGTCGCGATCGCGCTGTGCTGCGCGTTGCCTGCGCCGCGTGCCCTGCTGCTGCGAAACGCTGGCCGGGCGCTCGTTGCCGAGGACCCGCTGCAGCCCGCCGACCTGATCGTGATCGCGGCCGATGCCGAGGGCGCCGGGGTGCTCGAAGCCGCGGACCTGGTACGCGCCGGATTCGCGAGCCGCGTCGCCCTGTTCGCCGACCCGCCCGACCGCACGGACCGCGAGTTCATCCGGCGCGGCGCGCCGTGGTACGACGCCGCGGCGCTGTCAGCCCGGCAGCTGCGGGCCCTCGGTGTCGCCGACATCGAGACCATCCCCCGCGCCGTAGCGGGCACGGAGGATGAAGGCACGGCGCTGCCGTCGTGGTGCGACCAGGGCCATTACACCCGCATCATTTTCGTCGCCGTCCCCGACCATTCGCGCCGGGTCCGTCGCGTGTTGCGCCGCGCCATGCACGGGCACCCAACCACCGTGATCGTCCGCTACTCGCACTATTCCCTGTACGACCCGGAGCATTGGTGGACCAACCGCTTCGGCGTACGGACCGAGATCGTCGAATTCGAGAAGCTGCTACTGGATCTCGTCCGCCACCCGCTTCCTTAAGATCTTCCTTCGCGTTATGTTGCGACACCGGAACGGACCCATCGCTCAATCCTGGCGATGCGGGACCCGCGAGCCTGCGCAATGGGTTCCCGTACAGTAAGATAGCGTCCTGGTTGATTTTCCGGCCCCCTGCCGCCGGTGCACTCCGACCCACTGATGGTCCTATGACTGCGAAATCCGGCACTGCCCGACGACTCCGCTCGCCGGGCACCACCATGCTTGCCGCTCTCGCCCTGGCGCTGCTGACGCCGACGTTCGCGGCACGGGCGGCCGACGCCTGTGGCGGGCACCCCTGCGCTCCAGGCACCCTCAGCGCGCCCATCGCCCCGGGCCCCGCCCTGCCCTCCGCGGCCCCCGGCCCTTCGACCGATGAGCGCCGGGTCGTCCAGCTCGGCCCCGGCGACTCGGTCAGCATCGAGGTCTACGGCCAGCCGGACATGACCAGCACGGTATATGTCGCGGACAAAGGCACGATCAGCGTGCCGCTGGTGGGTGCGGTACAGGTATCCGGGCTGTCGCCGGTGGAAGCCGCACAGCGCGTCGAGCAGGCCCTCAAGAGCGGGCAGTTCCTGGTCGACCCGCACGTGACGCTGACCGTCACGCAGTCCCGCAGCCAGCGCGTGAGCGTGCTCGGAGAGGTCCGCACGCCCGGCCGTTACCCGATCGAGCCGAACACGACGGTACTGGACCTGCTGGCGCAGGCGGGAGGCGTCAACGATACCGCCGCGTACACGATCTACATCCTGCGCGCGGACGCGACGGGCAAGGAAGTACGCTACCCGATCAACCTGAAGGGGCTGTCCGATCGCCAGGACACCCTGCCGACCCAGATTCTTCAGGCCGGCGACTCGGTCTATGTCCCGCGCGCCGAACAGTTCTACATCTACGGCGAGGTGACCGCCCCGAGCATGTACCGGATCGAACCGGGGATGACCGTGATCCAGGCGATCGCGCGCGCCGGCGGGATCACGCCGCGCGGCAGCGAGCGACGCGTGGACATCAAGCGCCCCGGCAAGGACGGTCAGTACGTGATCGTGCATGCGAAGCCCAGCGATCTCGTGCTGGCCGACGACGTGATCCGCGTGAAGGAAAGCATATTTTGAGGAACTTCCGGCAGCTACCGCACCTGGGCAGCGGATCGGAGGTCGCGGAAGCGGACCCGGCACCCGCGGCCATCCCCCAGCACTTCGCGCAACCCGGATTCTCGCCGACACAGATCCTGGCGATCGTGCGCGCGTACTGGCGACTGACGCTGATCATCGGCGTCTGCGTGACCGTGGTGACGGCGGTGCTCGTGAAGATGCTGCCGAAGACCTACATGGCGACGGCGACCCTGATCGTGAACTACGACAACAAGGATCCGCTCGCCGGCCAGCAGTTTCCGCTCGAACTGCTCGGGGCCTATGTCGCCACGCAGATGGAGCTGATCGTCAGCCCCGTGATCCTGCTGCCGGTGGTCGACCGGCTGCAGCTCGCCGCCGACCCCGAATTCGGCGCTGGAGTCAATGCCGCGGATCCGGATGCGCGGCGCGAAGCGGTCGAGAAGAACCTCGCCGCGGCGCTCGAAGTCGACATGGGACGGGGTGGCCAGCTGCTGTACGTGTCGGTCTCGTCCAAGAACCCCATCCACGCGGCCAAGATCGCCAACGCCGTGGTCGATTCGTACCTGGAGCAGGAGCGGCGCCGGATCAACGATCCTGCGGGCGAGCGAGCGCAACGCTACTCGGAGCAGCTGGCGGAACTGCGTGACAAGGTCACCGCGGCGCAGGACAAGGTCACCGCATTCCGCCAGCAGAACCACATCACGGACATCGCCGCCGCCAACGCCGATACGGAAACCCAGGCGCTCACCAATCTCGAGCAGCGGCTGCTCGAGGCGCAGAATCAGCGCCGCGCGCTCGAGTCCAAGGCTGCCGGCCAGCAGTCGACCGCCGACGAGGTGCTCGCATCCCAGCCGGTCCAGCTGCTCAAGTCCCAGCTAGCACCGAGGAATCGCAGCTCGCGCAGCTCAGCTCGACCTTCGGGCCGCAGCATCCGAAGGTGGTCGAACTGCGCGCCCAGATCGCCGCGACGCGCCGTTCGCTCGACGCCGAGATGCACACGCTGTCCGAGAACGTGTCCGGCGAACTGAGCCGCGCCATCGACCTCGAAGGCAAGTACGAGGCGGCGGTGGCGGAACAGCGGGCAAAGGTACTACGCCTGCGCGAACTGCAGGATGAAGGCGGCAAGCTGATGCTGGAACTCGATTCGGCGCAGTCCGTCTACAAGCGGGCGTTGGACGGCTACGACCAGATCATGTTCGCCTCGGTCGGCAACTATACGAACGTCAGCGTGGTCAGCCAGGCCATGGCGCCGGTGAAGTCCGACAAGCCGAACAAGGTCAAGCTGATGATGACCGGAATCGTCGCGGGCTTCGGTCTCGGCCTGGTACTGCCGCTGTGCTACGAACTGCTGTTCAACCGGCGGCTGCGCTGCCGCGACGACATCGAGCGGGAATTCGGCATTCCCGTGCTGGCCCAGTTCGGTGCGTTACCGCCCCGGCCTGGTACGGCATGAGCATCGATCCCGCCATGAGCGTCGATCCTACCGACGACTCGTTACGGGCGCTCGAGGAGCAGATCAACGAGGCACTGATCGCGTTCTGCCGCCTGTCTCCCGAAGCGGTCGCGCAGATCCGCGAATCGATGATGCTCGACAAGCTGACTTTCCCGGACGCGGCGGCGAAGCTCGGGCTCGTGACCTCGCGCGAGATCGCCGAGACGCTGGTGTGGGTGCGTGACCAGACCGGCACCCACAGCGTCGTCGAGACCGCGATCAAGCGCCAGGCTGCCACGCGCAACCTCACCGAGCGGCGGACCGGCCAGGTCAAGCCGGGACCAAGCCTGATCCTCGCGCACGATCCGGACAATCCACGCAGCGAGCGCCTGCGGGCGCTGCGCACCGAACTGCTGCTGCTGACCGAACCGATCAACCAGGGGTGCGTGATGGCGCTGGTCAGCCCCTGCGCCGGCGAGGGACGCTCGCAGCTGTGCGCCGAGCTCGGCATTGCATTCGCACAGCTCGGCCGCAAGACGCTGCTCATCGATGCGGACCTGCGCCATCCGGGCCAGCACGAACTGTTCGGCGCCCCGAACCAGTGGGGGTTGGCCCAGGCCCTGAGCTTCGGCGAGCCGCCGCAACTGCTTGGCGTCGAGGGTCAGCCCTACCTGACGTTGCTGTGCACCGGGCCGCCGGTGGCGAACCCGCTCGAGCTCATCTCGGACGGCCGCTTCGAACGCCTGCTGGCGGAGTGGCGCCGGCGTTACGACTTCGTGATCATCGATACCCCGCCGATCACCCAGTTCGCCGATGCGCTCGCGATCGCGACGCTGGCCGGCCGCGTGCTGGTCATCAGCCGCGCCCAGGTCACCGCCCAGCGCGACATGAAGGAAATGCTGCGCCGGCTCGGCAGTACCCGCTCGCGCGTGATTGGCGCGGTC
>CAWIQV010000016.1:0-34122 GCA_963838275.1 uncultured Gammaproteobacteria bacterium
CGGCCGGGCCGGCGACGCCCGGAGCGGTGCCGTTGGCGACGCTGGCGCCTGCGGCGCTGGCGGCATCGGCGCCGGCACTGTTGGCGGATTGCACCGGCACGGCGCTGGCGGCCGGTGTCGCGGACGCAGGCTTCGGCTTCGGCGTGCTGCAGCCGCCCGCGAGCAGCGCACCGATGAGCGCGATCCCGATCACGATCCCCTTTTGCATGGCTTCCCTCCGCATGATGCTGCCAATTCCGCCCCTACCCGTGCACGATAGCATCACGGGGCCGCAAACGGTCCCCAGACCGGTTCGCGCACTTCGCCCTGGTCCGCCTTGAGGCGCTGCGTGACCTGGCCGTCCACCGAGACCTCCTCGAGCGTGCCGAGTTCACCGTCCCGGCCCGAGTAGATGATGGTCGCGCCGTTGGGCGCGAAGCTCGGCGACTCATCGAGCCGGCCGTGCGAGAGCACGCTGACCGTGCCGGAATCGAGATCCTGGACCGCGATCCGGTAGTTGCCGCCATCCCGCGTGACGAAAGCGATGCGCTTGCCGTCCGGCGCGACCCGCGCCCGCGCGTTGTATGCCGCCGCCGAAGGTGATGCGCGATACCCGCTGGGGCTGCGCGATCTCGAGGCGGTAGATCTGCGGGCCTCCGGCCCGGTCGGAGGTGAAATACAGGCCCTTGCCGTCGGCGCTCCAGGCCGGCTCGGTGTCCACCGCCGGGTCGTCGGTCAGGCGCGTGAGCTTCTGCGAGGCGAGATCGAGCAGCCAGATATCGAGGTTGCCGCCGCTGCCCGAGAGCGTCAGCGCGAGCTGCGTGCCGTCGGGGGAGAACACCGGCGCCCCGTTCACGCCCGCGCGGGCCGAGACCAGCCGGCGCTCTCCGGTCCGCACGCGCTGCACGTAGACCGAGGACAAGCGGCTCTCGAACGAGACGTAGGCGAGCCACTGGCCGTCGGCGGACCAGGAAGGGGACATGATCGGCTGGCCGGAATCGAGGATCACGCGCGCGCCCTCGCCATCGGCGTCCGCCACGACCAGGGAATAGCGCGCGGCCGGCGGCTGGCCCTGGACCGCGACGTAGGCGATCCGGGTCGCGAAGGCGCCGCGCACACCCAGGATCTTCTCGTACACGAAGTCGCTGAGCTGGTGCGCGGCATTGCGCAGGCTGGCCCCGGTTGCGACGAAGCGCTGCCCGCCCATGCGCGCTCCGGTGAGCGTGTTGAGCAGCTCGCAATCCACGTCGATCTCGTTCGCATTCGGGGCTGACAGCCGGCCGACCAGCACGTAGTCGTTGCCGGCGGCCTTCCAGTCGGCGGCCTGCACGTCGGCCGCACGCGTCGGCGTCGTGAGCATGTCGCGCCGCTGCATCGCGCGGAAGCGGCCGCTGCTCTCGAGGTCGTGCGTCACGACGGCCGCGACATCGAACCCGCCATCGGCCGGCACGGCGCGCGCGAATGGCACGATCGCGATCGGAATCGGGTCGGTCACGCCCTGGGTCACGTTGACCTCCAGTTCGGCCCGGACCGGGCTCGCGGCCGCGAGCAGCCAGCAGGCCGCGATGGCGGGCGCGGCAGCCCGGAACGCGCGGAGCCGGCGGGCGGGGGGGTGCTGTACGGTCATGGCGTCAATCATGGGGCGTGAAGGTAACCCCCACGTTGCGGTCGAACAAGGCCGGATCGGGCGGCGGGGGCAGGGGCGAGGCCCGGTATGCTGCCGCCTCGATCGACTGGCGCACGGCATCATCGCCGTTGCAGTCCGCGACGTGCACGCCCGTGACCTCGCCGCCCGGGACCTGCGTGATCTCCACCTTGCAGCGGATGCCGGCGTGCGCCGTCGGCGGCCGGATCCAGACGCGCTCGATGCGCGCGGCGATCAGCGCCTGGTACTGCGCCAGCGCACCGCTGGCCTCGGCCGCGTTCAGGTGTTCTTCCTCCGCCATCTGGGCATGCAGGTCTGCTTCCAGCTGCGCGCGCTCCTGCGCCGCCCTGGCGGCGGCCGCGGCGCGCGCCGCCTCCTCCTTCGCGTGCCGCTCGGCCTCCTCCTTCGCCTTCTGCGCCGCGGCACGCTCGGCGGCGATCTTCTCGGCGGCCGCCTTTTCGGCGGCGGCCTGTTCGGCGGCCTCGCGCGCGGCCTGCTCGGCAGCCGCCGCCTGCTCCCTGGCCGCCTGCTCCTTGGCCGCCTGTTCCCTGGCCGCCTGCTCCCTGGCCTGCTGCTGCGCGAGTTCCTGCTGCGCCCGCTGCGCTGCCTCGTCCCGTGCCCGCTGCGCCTCCGCGGCGGCATCCGGTGGCGGAGGCGCCGGATTCGCGGCCGGCTCCGGTGGCGGGGGCGGAGTTGCAGGCGCTGCCGATGGCGCAGGTGCCGGGGACACCAGCGTGCCCTCGATGGCGAGCGTCGTGGCCGCCGGCCGCGCGCGCCGGTACACCAGAGCACCCCAGATCAGCGCGCCGACGATCGCCGCGTGGATCAGCACCGAGAGCAGAATCGGTACGACACGATCGCTGGCGCCGTCCTTCATAGGCGCCCGTTTCAGGGAGCTGCCGGCACCGGTGCGGGCGCTTCGGTCTGGAATCCCAGCTTGCGGGCTCCGGCCCGCTGCAGCAGCACCATCGCGGCGACGACCCGCCCATAGGGCACGGCCCTGTCGCCGTTGACCAGCACCGCGCGCGCCGGCGCGCGGCGCAGCGCGGCCGTCGCACGCACCAGCGCGGTCTCATCGTCGATCGGCGCGCGCGGTGTGGCGCCGACGTTCAGGTACAGCCGGCCCTGCGCATCGATCGACATCACCAGCGGGGGCTCGTTCGGCGCGGCATCGAGCGGCTCGGCCGCCGCGCGTCGGGAGGTCCACCTTGATGCCCTGGCTCAGCAGCGGCGCGGTGATCATGAAGATGATCAGCAGCACCAGCATCACGTCGATGTAGGGCACGACGTTGATCTCGCCCATGAGCCGGCGCTTGGACCGGCCCGCGACCACGTCAGTTCCCCCGTCCGGGCGTCAGCGCGCCGGCGCTCGGCGTGCCTGCCGGCGCGGGCGCTGCTGCCGCCGGCGCACGTCCGGCGTAGCGCTGCAGGATGGTCGAGAATTCCTCCATGAAGCCGTCGTAGCGCAGCTCGAGCCGGCTCGACCTGGTCGGCATAGCGGTTGTAGGCGACGACCGCCGGGATCGCGGCGAACAGCCCGATCGCGGTCGCGACCAGCGCCTCGGAGATGCCGGGCGCCACCATCGCCAGCGTCGCCTGCTGCACGTTGCCGAGCGAACTGAACGCACTCATGATGCCCCAGACGGTGCCGAACAGGCCGACATAAGGGCTCGTCGATCCGACGGTCGCGAGCGTCGCGAGGCTTTGCTCCAGCCGCTCGATCTCCTTGAGCTGCGCGACCCGCATCGCGCGCCGCGAGCCTTCCAGCAGCATGTCGGCCGCGATCCCGCCCTGCTCGCGCAGGCGCGCGAATTCGCGGAAGCCGAACTCGAAGATGCTCTCCATGCCGACGGCCCCGCCGCGCGACTCGATGGTCCGGTACAGCGTGCTCAGGTCCCCGCCCGACCAGAAGCTGGTCTCGAAGCGGTCGGCATCGCGGCGCGCCCTGCCGACCACGAAGCGCTTGCGGAAGATGATCGCCCAGGAGCCCAGCGAGGCGGCCAGCAGGATGCCGATCACGATCTGCACCACGAGGCTGGCCTGCAGGACCAGGCGTACGATCGACAGATCGCCGCCCATCAGCGGACTCCCTGCGGGATCGCCGCGTCAATGACCTGTCGGCAGGCGCCGTGGTTTCAGGGTGCTGCGCGTCGAGGCAGGCGACGCGCGACGCTCGCCTCGAGCAGCAGCTCGCCGTGCTCGTCGTCGCGCCACACGCGCTGCCGGAATGCGAGCCGCGCACCGGCCGCCGGCTCCGGCTCGCAGCTGACGCGAGCAGGTCATCGAGCCGCGCCGGCCGCAGGTACTGCAGCTCCAGCCCGACCACGGCGAATACGATGCCCGGATCCTGCGCCAGCGCGCGCTGCGACACGCCGCGCGCGCGCAGCCACTCGGTGCGGGCGCGCTCGAGGAAGCGCAGGTAGTTCGCATAGTAGACGACGCCGCCGGCGTCCGTGTCCTCCCAGTAGACCCGCGCCGGCCATCGGAACAGGCTCATGTCCCGTCACCGAACAGCGGCAGGTTGGCCGCGGCGCGTCCGGGCAGCTGCGAGTCCGAAGTGCTGCGTAGGCGAGCGCGCGTCGCGATGCGGCCGCGCGCGGTGCGCGCGAGGAAGCCCTGCTGGATCAGGAACGGCTCGATCACGTCCTCGAGCGTGCCGCGCTCCTCGCCGATCGCGGCCGCGAGGCTCTCGATGCCGACCGGCCCGCCGTCGAACTTCTCGATCACGGTCAGCAGCAGCTTGCGGTCGAGCGCGTCGAGGCCCTGCGGATCGACCTCGAGCAGTTCGAGCGCGGCGCTGCGCCACGGCCTCGTCGATGCGGCCGTCGCGCCTTGCACCTGCGCGTAGTCGCGCACCCGGCGCAGCAGCCGGTTGGCGATCCGCGGCGTGCCGCGCGAGCGCTGCGCGATGCGCAGCGCGCCGCCGGCATCGATCGCGACCCCGAGGATCGCCGGCCGAGCGCACGACGATGCGCTCGAGCTCCTCCGGCTCGTAGAACTCGAGCCGCTGCACGATGCCGAAGCGGTCGCGCAGCGGCGAGGTCAGCAGCCCGGCGCGGGTGGTGGCGCCGACCAGCGTGAACGGCGGCAGGTCGAGCTTGATCGAGCGCGCCGCCGGGCCCTCGCCGATCATGATGTCGAGCTGGTAGTCCTCCATCGCCGGATAGAGGATCTCCTCGACGACCGGGCTCAGGCGGTGGATCTCGTCGACGAACAGCACGTCGCGCGGCTGCAGGTTGGTCAGGATCGCGGCCAGGTCGCCGGGCCGCTCGAGCACCGGACCGGAGGTCTGGCGCGAGCGACGACGCCGAGCTCGTTGGCGATGATGTGCGCGAGCGTGGTCTTGCCGAGGCCCGGCGGGCCGAAGATCAGCACGTGATCGAGCGCCTCGGCGCGCATCCGCGTGGCATCGATGAAGATCGCGAGCTGCGACTTGACGTGTTCCTGGCCGATGTACTCGGCGAGCGCGCGCGGCCGGATCGCCCGGTCGATCGACCGTCCTCGCGGCCCGCCTGCGGCCGCGCTCGACAGCCGCTCTGCCTCGCCGGCGTTCACGCGCGCGCCGCGCCCTGCAGCGCGCGCCGGATCAGCTCCTCGGTGCCGAGGGCGCCGCCCGGCGCCTCGGGCTCGGTCGCGGCCTCGACCGACTTCAGCAGTGCCGTGGCCTCCTGCCGGCCGGTAGCCGAGTGCGATCAGCGCGCTGTAGGCCTCGGCAGCCGGTCCCGCGGCCTGCGGCGCGCCGCCGATGCCGCCCGGCGCGCCGTCCACATGGGCTCCGCCCTCGAGGCGATCGCGCATCTCGACCACCAGCCGCTCGGCGATCTTGCGGCCGACGCCGGGGATGCGTGTCAGCGTGGCCGTATCCTGCGCGCGCACCGCGGCCGCGAATACCGCGGCGGTGACGCCGGAGAGGATCGCGAGCGCGATGCGTCGGGCCGACGCCTGAGACCTTGAGCAGGCTGGCGGAACAGGTGCCGCTCCTCCGCGGTCGCGAAGCCGTAGAGGATCTGCGCGTCCTCACGCACCACCAGGTGCGTGAGCAGGCGCACGCGTTCACCCACCGGCTGGCAGGCCGTAGAACGTGGACATGGGTGCCTCGAGCTCGTAGCCGACGCCGCCGACCTCGAGCAGCAGCTGCGGCGGGGCCTTCTGGCCTATCACTCCGGCGAGGGATCCGATCATGCCGGGACCGCCGCGGCACCGGCCGCGAGCAGCGCGCCCTGCAGTCCGCCGATGCGCCGCGTCTGCGAATGGCAGAGCGCCACCGCGAGCGCGTCGGCCGCATCGGCCTGCAGGCGGCCCTCGAGCGCCAGCAGCGTGCGCACCATCTGTGCGACCTGCGGCTTGGCCGCCGGCGCCGTAGCCGGTGACGGCCAGCTTGATCGCGCGCGGGGCATATTCATGCACGCTCGCGCCCTGCGAGGCGGCGGCGCACAGCGCCACGCCGCGCGCCTGCCCGAGCTTGAGCGCACTGTCGGGATTGCGGTGCAGGAACACGCGCTCGATCGCGACCATGTCCGGCCGGTGCTGGGCCACCAGCGCGCACAGCTGCGCATGGATGCGCTGCAGCCGCACCACCATGTCCGCTCCGGCGACGTCGATGCAGCCGCTCGCCACGTGGGATTCGGTGCCGGCGCGGCAGTCGATGATGCCGAAGCCGGTGCGCTGCGAGCCGGGATCGAGGCCGAGCACACGGCAGTCGCGCGCTTCGAGCGTGACGGCGGCCGGTAGGTCCTGCGGCCGGAATGCGCGCCAGGATCTGCTCGAGTAGCGCGGCATGAGCTGATTCCTCGACGGCGCTTGCTGTGGCCGTCCATACCCTGAATGATAGCCGGAAGGCTCCGGCCACACAGCATGGAAACCGCCCCCTACGCCACGCCGGCAATCACCGCGCGCCTCGCGGCTGCGCGTGCCGCGCTGGCCGAGCTCGGGGCCGACACGGCGAGCCTGGATCAGGGAGGCGAGGCAGCAGAGATCGTCGCTGCACTGACCCAGGATGGCGACCTGGCGATTGCGACGGCGCTGCATTGGGCGCGTCGCGCCGGACTGCGCGCCGAGCCCGCGGCCGGCGAGGAACGATTGTCGCGCGCCGTGACGCGGCTGGCGCTAGGGCTCGCGCGTCTCGGTGAGCTGCATCTGCCGGCCGACTGGTCGGCGAGCCAGGGCCTGCACGGCGAGCAGGCCGAAACGCTGCGCAAGATGCTGCTCGCGATCGCGGCCGATCCGCGCCTGGTGGTGGCGCGCCTGGCCGAGCAGCTGGTGCTGCTGCGCCATGCCCGCGCACTGCAGCCGGCCCTGCAGTACCGCGTGGCGCTCGAGACGCGCGAGATCCTCGCGCCGCTGGCCAATCGGCTGGGAATCTGGAATCTCAAGTGGGAACTCGAGGACCTCGCGTTCCGCTACCTCGAGCCCGCGGAGTACCACCGGATCGCGAGCGCGCTCGCCGAGCGCCGCGTGGACCGCGAGCGCTACATCGAAGCGGTGTGCGCGACGCTCGGCGCCGAGCTGCGTGCCGCCGGCGTCGCGGCCTCGGTGTACGGCCGACCGAAACACATCTTCAGCATCGCGCGCAAGATGCGCCAGAAGGGCGTGGGATTCGAGCAGCTGTACGACGTGCGCGCGGTGCGCATCGTGGTCGAAACGGTCGCCGACTGCTATGCGGCGCTCGGCGTGGTGCACGGTCTGTGGCACTACATCGCCGGGGAGTTCGACGATTACATCGCGACCCCGAAGGACAATGCCTACCGCTCGATTCACACGGCCGTGACCGGACCGGCGGGCAAATCGCTCGAGGTGCAGATCCGCACGCGCGACATGCACGAGCAGGCCGAGCTCGGCGTCGCGGCACACTGGCGCTACAAGGAGGGCGCGGCGCGCGACAGCAGCTACGAGCGCAAGATCCAGTGGGCGCGTCGCGTGCTCGATCCGGCCCAGGCCGGTCAGATCGAGGGTGACGTGATCGAGCGGCTCAAGGGCGAGATCTTCGCCGACCGGATCTACGCGATGACCCCGCGCGGGGATGTCATCGACCTGCCGCGTGGCGCGACGCCGCTGGACTTCGCGTACCACGTCCACACCGACCTCGGCCACCGCTGCCGCGGCGCGAAGCTCAATGGCCGGATCGTGCCGCTGAACCAGCCACTGGGCAACGGCGACGTGGTCGAGATCATCACGGGCCGTGAGGCGGGGCCGAGCCGCGACTGGCTGGCGCCGGACTCCGGGTTTCTGGTCTCGCCGCGCAGCCGCGCGAAAGTGCGGGCCTGGTTCCGCCAGCGCGACGAGGCCGCGCAGGGCCCGGCGGAACGCGTTGCCGCGGTACCTGAGCCGGCGCCGGCGGAGCCGGGGGTGCGCTCTCCGGCGCGTCACCGGCGGCGCACCACCGCGGCACGCTCGCCGGTGGAGATCGAGGGCGTCGGTGACCTGCCGATCACGATGGCGCGCTGCTGCGCGCCGGTACCGCCGGAACCGATCGCCGGCTACCTGACACTGGGCCGCGGGGTCACCGTGCATCGCGCCAGTTGCGCGAACCTGCTGCGGATGCGGGTGCGCAACGCACAGCGGGTGCTCAACGTCGAGTGGAACCTCGAGTCCGGCAGCCTGCTGCCGGTGCGCATCCGCGTCCAGGCGTTCGATCGCCGCGGACTGCTGCGCGACGTGTCCGACGTGATGGCGCTCGAGAAGCTCAGCATCGAGGGAGTGAACTCCGACACCGATCCGGCCGATCGGATCGCGACCATCGTGATGCGTACCGCGGTGCGGGACAGCGAGCAGCTCGCCCGTGTGCTGGCGCGGCTGGGTGCCGTCCCGAACGTGCTGAACGCGCAGCGGGTGCCCTGAGACGGCGTGGCCGCTGCGGTTGCGCAGCATCGACGCACCGCAATCCGTGACGGAACCCGAAGGTCCGTCAACATCGCTGCGACCGCGACCCGGTGCACTCAAGGGCAGGCCGCCCCGGCCGTTAGCTGGAGCGCAATGTGGCGCCCTCACCCGTGACACCCCACCATAATATGGCACTTTCCGTCGAGCAGCAGGGCATGCTCGACCTGGCGCAGCGCGCCCGGCGCGGCCGCTACCTGCACCTGCCGCTGTGGCTGCTGCTGGGGGTATGGACCGGCGTGTCCGTGCGTGCGCCGCTCGTGTTCTGGTGCAATACGGCGCTGTTCGCACTGACCACCGTGCTGCGGGTGCGCCTGCACGCGCGATTCCCGCAGCTCGTGCTGCAGCGACCGGGGCTGGCGCGCGTGAGCGGCCTGCTCGCGCTCTTGGTGCCGTGCCTGCAATGGGGACTGCTCACCGTGCTGGCACTGTACTGGCCGCCGATGCGGCCCATGTTCCACGCGCTGGAGCTCACGGCGGTGGGACTGGCGACCGCGGGCAGCATCGTGCTGTCGATCAATCCGACCGTGCGCGTGGCGTATCCGGTCTGCGTGCTGCTGCCGCTGCTGGTGGCGCTGCTGTGCTATCCGGGAGCCGAACACCGGCTGGAGGCGCTGATGGCGCTGATCCTGCTGGCCTATGTACTGGCTGCGACCCGCCTGGTGCACGATGACTACTGGGCCGCCCTGAAGGCGCGCATCGGGCTCGAGGCGCGGGCGCGCGACCTGGAGGCGCTGAGCTACACCGATGCGCTGACGCGGATTCCGAACCGGCTGTACTTCGACCAGTCGCTGGACCGCGGCTGGAGCATGGCGATGCGCGAGGGACACCCGGTCACGATGCTGCTGATCGATCTGGATCATTTCAAGCGCGTCAACGATACCTATGGGCACTCCTGCGGCGATGCCTGCCTGAAGGCCGCCGCGCAGGCGCTGCGCGCGCCACTGCAACGCGGCGCCGACCTGGTCGCGCGCTACGGCGGCGAGGAGTTCGCGGTGCTGATGATCGGCAGCGGCGCGGCGGACGGTCACGCGATTGCGCAGCGCCTGCTCGGCAGCATCGCGGCCACGCGGATCGTCCACGAGGGCCAGGTCGTACCGATCGCGTGCAGCATCGGCGTCGCCTCGATGGTGCCATCGGCCGGCAGTGTCGCGGCCGATCTGGTCGAGGCGGCGGACCGCGCGCTGTACGAGGCCAAGCAGCAGGGCCGCAACCGCGTGGCCGTCGCGACCGCGGCCGTGCGCGGCCCGCGGCTTCAGTTCTTGAGCCGGTAGCCGGTCCGGAAGATGCGCATCACGGCGACGAGCCCGAGCGCCAGCATCCCGGCCGTCATCCCGAAGCTCGCACCGATGTGCACGTCCGCCACGCCGTAGAAGCTCCAGCGAAAGCCGCTGATCAGGTAGACCACGGGATTGAACAGCGTGACCGTGCGCCAGGCGGGCGGCAGCATCGCGATCGAATAGAATGCCCCACCGAGAAAGGTCAGCGGCGTGATCACGAGCAATGGCACGAACTGCAGCTGCTCGAAGCTGCGCGCCATGATGCCGATGATGAAGCCGAACAGGCTGAAGGTCAGTGCCGTCAGCAGCAGGAAGGCGATCATCCAGCCGGGGTGGACGATGTGCAGGCGTACGAACAGTGCCGCGGTGGCGAGGATGATCAGCCCGACGATCAGGGACTTGCTGGCCGCCGCGCCGACGTAGCCGAGCACGATCTCGAGCGTCGACACCGGCGCCGACAGCAGTTCATAGATCGTGCCGGTGAACTTCGGCATGTAGATTCCGAACGACGCGTTGGACAGGCTCTCCGTGAACAGCGAGAGCATCATCAGACCCGGCACGATGAACGCCCCGTAGCTCACGCCGTCGACCTGCGACATGCGGGCGCCGATCGCCGCGCCGAACACGACGAAGTACAGCGAAGTGCTGAGCACCGGCGCCACGATGCTCTGCCAGACGGTGCGGCGGAAGCGCGCCATCTCGAACTTGTAGATCGCCCATACTCCGCGACGATTGAAGCCGGACATGCTCATGGGTCGACCGCGCGGCCCTCCGGGCCGACCGTGCGGCGCCCGCTCACGAGCCGCACGAAGATCTCTTCGAGCGAACTCTGGTGGGTGTGCAGGTCGCGGAACCCGATCCCGAGCTCGCCGAGGCTGCGCAGCAGGTCGGCGATGCCGGCGCGCGCGCCGCCGGCTTCGAAGCGGCAGTGCAGTTCGGTGCCTCCGGCGCCCAGCACCAGTGGCCAGCCCGCCAGCGCCGCCGGAATCGCCGTCATCGGCTCGACCAGCTGCAGCGTGAGCTCGCGGCGGCCGAGCTTGCTGCATCAGGTTCACCTTGTTCTCGACCAGGATCAGCTCGCCGTGACTGATCACGCCGATGCGGTCGGCCATCTCCTCCGCCTCTTCGATGTAGTGCGTGGTCAGGATGATCGTGACTCCGCTGTCGCGCAGCGCACGCACCTGATCCCACATCGCGCGGCGCAGTTCGACGTCGACCCCGGCGCTCGGCTCGTCGAGGAACAGGTATCCGCGGTTCGTGCGCGAGCGCCTTGGCGATCATCAGGCGCCGCTTCATGCCGCCGGAGAGGGTCATGATCCGGGCGTCGCGCCGGTCCCATAGTGCGAGATCGCGCAGCAGCCGCTCGATCAACGCCGGATCGCGGGGCCGACCGAACAGCTCGCGGCTGTAGTTCACCGTCGCCCAGACGGTCTCGAACATGTCGGTCGTCAGTTCCTGCGGCACCAGCCCGATCTTCGTGCGCGCCGCCCGATAGTCGCGCTGGATGTCGTGTCCATCGGCGATCACGGTGCCGGTGCTCGGCGTGACCAGGCCGCAGACGATGCTGATCAGGGTGGTCTTGCCGGCGCCGTTCGGGCCCGAGCAGCGCGAAGATCTCGCCCTGCTGGATCGTGAGGTCGATGCTCTTCAGGGCCTGCTGGCCCGAGGCGTAGGTCTTGCTCAGGGAACGGATGGACAGGGTGGCGGGCATCGCCGGAACTCTAGCTCATTCCGGCACTCCGGAGGGCGGCGGCGGAACCGGGTGCCCGCCGCCGCGCCCGCGTGGAGGCGGCAGGTAGCCGATCAGTGGCCGATCTGCCGGCTGATCGCGTTCTCCTGACTGTTGAGCGTCGCCTGCTCCTGCTTGGTGATGTGGCCGCCATCCTGGCTGGCCATCGCGCGCTCCTCCTGCCGCACCTGGTGGTCTTCATGGTGCAGCGAGGCCGCCTGCGCGTGGCTGAGTTCGCCTTCCTTGACCTCGTTGTGGATGCGGCGGTTCTGGTTGATTCAGTCGGGAATTGACCTGCTCGCGGCGCGGGTGGCTCTGCTGCCAGGCAGTGTCGGCCAGCGACGGCGCGGACATGGCGGCCAGGCTCAGGCCCAGCAGCGCCGCGGGAACGACTTGACGGAATGTGGACTTCATGGCGGTACCCCTCCCTTCCAGGGATGCAAAGTGGTGCTACGGCTCTCTTAACGCCGCAGGCGGCCAGGCAGATGACAGCGCCCGGGGCGCGGGTGGCAGCCGCGCGGATGGTGCCACGCGCGGGGCCCTGGCAACGTGACTGGCGTCACGCGCCTTGGGGGACTAGCGGTTGATGCTGTCGATGGCGCGACGGTCGACGGCCAGAGCGCCCTCGTGCAGCGCCTCGGCCAGTGTCGGATGCGCGTGGATCGTGCGTTGCAGGTCTTCGGCGGTGGCCTCGAACTCCATCGCCAGCGTCGCCTCGGCGATCAGCTCGCCGGCCATCGGCCCGATCAGGTGCACGCCGAGGACGCGGTCGCTGTCGCGCGCGGCCAGTATCTTGGCGAAGCCAGCGGTGCCTTCCATCGCGCGGGCACGTCCGCTCGCTGCAAAGGGAAACACGCCGCTCTTGTAGGCCGTGCCGGCCGCCTTGAGCTGCTCCTCGGTCTGGCCGACCCAGGCGATCTCCGGCGCCGTATAGATGACGGCCGGGATGATGTCGTAATTCACGTGCGCGTAGCGTCCGGCGATGCGATCCGCAACCGCGACACCCTCTTCCTTGCCCTTGTGCGCGAGCATCGGTCCGCGCACGCAGTCCCCGACCGCCCACACGTGCTCGGCGCGCGTGCGGCACTCGGCGTCGACCTCGACGCCGCCGCGCGCATCGAGGGTCACGCCGCTGTCGGGCGTGAACAGTCCGCTGGTGTAGGGCCGGCGGCCGACCGCGACCACCACCTTGTCGCACTGCAGGCTCTGCGCCCCCCTGGCATCGGTGTAGGCGACGGTCGCGATGCCCTGATCGACGGTGGCTCCGGTCACGCGCGCGCCGAGCCTGATGTCGAGTCCCTGCTTGCGGAACTGGCGCGCGGCCTCGGATGCGAGCTGGCCGTCGGCGATGCCGAGGAACTGTTCCAGCGCCTCGAGGATGACGACTTCCGCGCCCAGTCGGCGCCAGACGCTGCCAAGCTCGAGTCCGATCACGCCGGCGCCGATCACGCACAGCTGCCTCGGCACCGCGGGGAATTCCAGGGCGTCCCATGAATCGGCGATCACCTGATGGTCGAACGGCAGGGACTTGAGCTCGATCGGCACCGAACCACTCGCCAGCACGACGTCCCGGGCGCGCAGCTCGCGGCGCGAACCGTCCGGCGCGGTGAGCGCGACGCGCCGGCCGGCGAGCAGCTGCGCGGTCCCGAACAGCGCCGTCACGCCGGCGGCCTTGAACAGCGCCGTGATGCCGCCGGTCATCGTGCGCACGATCCCGGCCCGACGCTTGTGCATCGCAGCCAGATCGAGGCTGACGCCACCGGTACGGATCCCGTGCAGCGCGAACTCGGACTGCGCGCGATGATAGAGCTCGGAGGACTCCAGCAGCGCCTTGGACGGGATGCAGCCGGCATTCAGGCAGGTGCCGCCGAAGGCATTGCTGCCATCGCGGTTCTTCCACGCATCGATGCAGGCGACCTTCAGTCCGTTCTGCGCGGCGCGGATCGCCGCCGGATAGCCGGCCGGTCCGCCACCGATCACGATGACATCGAAACGATCCGGCTCGGAGTCCGCGACGGCCATCGCGCTCATACGCCGATCAGCAGGCGACCCGGATCCTCGAGCCCGTCCTTGATCGTGACCAGGAACTGCACCGCCTCGCGGCCATCGATGATCCGGTGATCGTAGGAGAGCGCGAGATACATCATCGGGCGTACCACCACCGCGCCCTTGACCGCCATCGGCCGCTCCTGGATCTTGTGCATGCCGAGGATCGCACTCTGCGGCGCATTGACGATCGGCGTCGACAGCAGCGAGCCGAAGGTCCCGCCATTGGTGATGCTGAACGTGCCGCCGCTCAGGTCCTCGAGCGTGATCGTGCCGTTGCGCGCGCGCAGCGCGAAGTCGGCGATCCCCTGCTCGACCGCCGCGAAGCTCATCGCATCGACGTCGCGCAGCACCGGCACGATGAGCCCGCGTTCGGTCGAGACGGCGACACCGATATCGAAATACTCGTGATAGACGATATCCTGCTTCTCGACCGAGGCGTTCACGACCGGGAAGCGCTTGAGCGCCTCGACCGTGGCCTTGACGAAGAACGACATGAAGCCGAGCTTCACGCCGTGCTTCTTCTCGAAGGCATCCTTGTAGCGCGCGCGCAGTTCCTGCACGGCACCGAGATCGACCTCGTTGAAGGTGGTCAACAGCGCCTGCGTCGCCTGCGCCTGCACCAGGCGCTCGGCGATGCGTGCGCGCAGCCGCGTCATCGGCACGCGCTGCTCGACGCGGCCGGCTCGTGGCGCATTCGCGATGGGCGCGGCCCCTGCCGGCGCCACCGGCGGGCTGCCTGCGGTGGCCGGCGGCGCGGCGGCCGGCTGCGCCGCGGCCGCGAGCGCTTCGCTCTTCCCGACCCGCCCGCCATGAGCCGCCGCCGCGACCGCCCCGGCCGGGAGCCGGTTCTCCTCGATGACGCGCCGGGCTGACGGGCTGGTTTTCGGCGCCAGCCCTCCAGCGGCCCCGTTTGCCGAACTCGCCTCGGCGGCCGCAGGGACCGCCGCCACGGCCGGAGCCACCGAGGCAGCCGGCTTCGACGCGCCGCCAGCGCCTTCCTCGATGACCGCCAGCAGTTCGCCGCTCTTGACGGTGGTGCCCGAGACCACCTTGAGTTCACGCAGGATGCCGTTCACCGGGGCGGGAACCTCCAG
Organism: uncultured Gammaproteobacteria bacterium; assembly: GCA_963838275.1. Lineage (GTDB taxonomy): Bacteria > Pseudomonadota > Gammaproteobacteria > Steroidobacterales > Steroidobacteraceae > FEN-1191. Next base: position 14,653 of record CAWIQV010000016.1, read on the forward strand.
CACCACCTTGTCCGTCTCGAGGTCGGCCAGATTCTCATCGCGGCTCACGCTCTGTCCCACATCCTTTCGCCATGCCACGAGCGTGGCGTCCGCGACGGATTCGGGCAGCTGGGGAACGCGGATCTCGACGCTCATGACGTTTTCCTTATGGCCGCAGGTGCGCGTTCGGGCGCGCTCGCGCGTTCGGGCGCACCCGAACGCTCGGCGCTCGGCGGTGGTACGGGAGCGCCGGCGGCGTTCAGAGTCAGCCGCGGCAGGTTGCGCATGGTCTGCTCGATCGACGGCGCCCTCAGTGCGGTCTCGACCAGCCGGCGCTGCTCCTGCTCGTGCAGCTTCGCGAGGCCGGTCGCCGGCGCCGCCGCGGCCGGGCGGCCCGCATAATAAATGTTGCGCGGTCCCGCCAGGTCCTGCAGCCGGTGTCGGATCTGGTGCCACGCGCCCTGGTTCTGCGGCTCTTCCTGGCACCAGATCAGCTCGGTCGCCTCGGCATAGCGCGCGAGGATGGCCTGGTACTCGTCGACCGGGAATGGGTAGAGCTGTTCGATGCGCACCAGCGCGACCGAGCGCTCGCCGCCGGAGCGGCGCGCGTTCAGCAGATCGTAGTACACCTTGCCGCTGCAGAACACGACGCGGGTGACCTGCGAGGGCGGGATCTCGTCGATCTCGCCGATGATGGACGCGAAGCCGCTGCTGCTGAGCTCGGCGAGCGAGGAGATCGCCAGCTCGTGCCGCAGCAGGCTCTTCGGCGTCATGACGACGAGCGGCTTGCGGAACGAGCGGCGCATCTGGCGGCGCAGCAGGTGAAACATCTGCGCCGGCGTCGAGGGCACGCACACCTGCATGTTGTTCTCGGCGCACAGCTGCAGGAAGCGCTCGAGGCGCGCGGAGGAATGCTCGGGTCCCTGCCCTTCGTAGCCATGCGGCAGCATCATCGTGAGGCCGCACAGGCGGCCCCACTTCGCCTCGCCCGAGGAGATGAACTGGTCGATCACGACCTGCGCGCCATTGACGAAATCGCCGAACTGCGCTTCCCAGATCACGAGGCTGTCGGGATTGGCGGCCGCGTAACCGTACTCGAAGCCCAGCACCGCCTCCTCGGACAGCACCGAGTCGATGACCGTGAAGCGTGGCTGGCCATCCTTGACGTGCTGCAGCGGAATGTATTCCTGATCGGAATTCTGGTCGTGCAGCACCGCGTGGCGGTGGAAAAAGGTACCGCGCCCGGAGTCCTGCCCGCACAGCCGCACGGCGAAGCCCTCGTCGAGCAGGCTCGCGTAGGCCAGGGTCTCGGCGGCACCCCAGTCGAGCGGTTGCTCACCGGCGAACATGCGCGTGCGATTGGCGATCAGCTGCGCCACGCGCGGATGCAGCGCGAGGTCCGCGGGCAGGCGCGAGAGCCGCTGACCCAGCAGCATGAGCCGCTCGGGTTCCACGGCGGTGCGTACCCGCTCGGACCAGTCCGCCTGTGCATAGCGCGTCCAGTCGATGGTGTACTGGTTACCGATCAGTCCCAGGGCCGGATGCACCTCCAGGTGGCCGGAATCGAGCGCCTGGCGGTACTGCTCGACCATCTGCTCGACCGCGGCGGCGTCCAGCACGCCCTCCGCGACCAGCCGCTCGCCGTAGATCCGGCGCGCGGTCGGGTGCGCGCGGATCACGCGGTACATCGTCGGTTGGGTCGCGGCCGGCTCGTCGGACTCGTTGTGGCCGAGGCGGCGGTAGCACACCAGGTCGATCACGACGTCCTTGTGAAACATCTGGCGGTAGCGCAGCGCGAGCCGGGTCACGAACACCACGGCTTCCGGGTCGTCGGCATTCACGTGCAGGATCGGCGCCTCGATCATCTTGGCGACATCGCTGCAGTAGGTGGTCGAGCGCGCATCGTGCGGATCGGAGATCGTGAATCCCACCTGGTTGTTCACGACCACGTGGATCGTGCCGCCGGTGCGGAAGCCGGTGAGCTGCGACAGCTGCAGCGCCTCCATCACCACGCCCTGGCCGGCGAAGGCGGCATCGCCATGCATCAGCACCGGGACCACCTTCAGGCCGAGCGCGTCGTCGCGCCGTTCCTGCCGTGCCCGCACCGAGCCCTCGACGACCGGATTGACGATCTCGAGGTGCGAGGGATTGAACGCGAGCACGACATGCACGTTGCCGCCCGGCGTGCGCACGTCGGCCGAGAAGCCCTTGTGGTACTTCACGTCGCCCGAGCCCTGCATGTGGTTCTCGTCGTACTTGCCCTCGAACTCCGAGAACAGCTGCGCCGGCGCCTTGCCGAGCACGTTGACGAGCACGTTGAGGCGGCCGCGGTGCGCCATGCCGAGCACGAACTCCTCGACGCCGGCCATGCCGCCCTGCTGGATCAGGTCGTTGAGCGAGGCGATCAGCGCATCGCCGCCTTCGAGCGAGAAGCGCTTCTGGCCGACGTAGCGGGTATGCAGATAGCGCTCCAGTCCCTCGGCCGCCGTGAGCTGCGCGAGCAGGTTGCGGCGCTCCTCCGTATCGAAGCGGTACTGCATGCGGCCGAGCTGGAACTCATCCTGCAGCCACAGGCGCTCGTCGCTGTCGGAGACATGCCCGAATTCCGCGCCGATGGGTCCGCAGTAGATGTGCTCGAGGCGCGCCACGATCTCGCGCAGGCTCGCCTGGCGCGGAATCCATGGATTGCGGCTCGCGGTATAGAACTCGGTGTCCAGGTCGGAGGCACTGAGGCCCACGTACTCGAGGTCGAGCACGCGCGGGCGGGGCCGTCGCAGCAACCGCAGCGGATCGATCTGCGCGACCAGGTGTCCGCGGTTGCGGTAGATCTCCATCAGGCGCGAGACCGCCGCCTGCTTCTCGCTGGCGACCCCGGCGAGGCCCGGGAGCGGCGCACCCGTGCTGGCCTGCGCGCGCGCCGCGACCGCGGCGATGACCGGACTGTGCGCGCGCTCGGCGCCTTTGCCCAGGGGCAGGGCATCGAAGTAGCGGCGCCACGCGGCATCGACGCTCGAGGGATTCAGCAGGTACTGCTCGTAGAGCCCCTCGACGTAGGGAGCGTTCGCGCCGGACAGCGGTGTGAGCGCAAGCTGCTCGCGCAAGGATTCTGTCATTGGGGGGCCTTTGGGTTCAGGACAGCAGGCCGAGTCAGAAAAACTCGTTCCAAGTCAATCATCTAGATGTTGACACCAGCGGTGCAATTCTACCAGCAACGTGACGCGCGATACAGTTCGCGCATTGGAATACAACGCGCCGCAAGCGCCGCTGCACTGCTTCACAATTTGCACCGTCCTATTGCGGAGCAGGTCCCTGGGTCACCCGGACCAGGTCATCAGGGCGCAACCAGCGCCGGAATGCGGCCTGGACCGCCGCGGCGTCCAGGGCGATATACCGGCTGGCGGCGATCGACGGCTCATCGAGCGGCAGTTCGAGGTCGCGCCGCTCGAGCAGGCCGCGCGCGATCTCATCGACGCTGGCTTCCCCGAGCGGGATGCGCCGCAGCAGCAGCGCCTTGGCGCGCAGCAGCTCGTCGGCCCCGACCGGGGTGGCCTGCATGTTCCGCAGTTCCTTCACCGCGATGCCCTCGGCCTTGCTGACGTTCTGCGGATCGCAGGCATAGTTGAGCAGGTAGACGCCGCGGGTCCGCCCGACCTGCAGCGTGCTGCCGACGCCGTAGACCAGCCCGGAGTTCTTGCGCAGGTCGATGCTCAGTCGCGTCGAGTAGAAACCTCCGCCCAGCACCGCATTGCCCAGTTCCAGCGCGTAGTAGTCGGGGTTGGCGCGCGTCAGGCTCATCGCGTGCGCGAGCAGCACGTAGTCCTGGACGCGGCTCGCATCGGGCACGGCCACCGTGCTGGCGTGATTGTCGGGCACGGCGGGCAGGTCGGTATCCGGCTTCGGACCTGCGGCGCTCCAGCCGCCGAAGTACTGGCCGATGACGGCGCGCGCGCGCTCGGCGCTGACGTTCCCGACGACCACGACGGTGGTCAGGTCGGGCCGGAACACCTTGTGATAGTAGGCGCGCACGTCCTCGAGGCCGAGCGCGCGCACGCCCTCCGGGGTCGCCTCGCGCAGGCTCGGATCATCGGCCGGGAAGATCCCGCTGCGCAGCGCGCGCTGCGTCAGGTAGCCGGGGCTGTGCAGGCGCGCGGCGACGACCTGGGCGTACTGGTTCGCCGCGACCGCCAGCGCCTGGCGAGGCAGCGCCGGATGCAGCTCGTTGTCCGCGAGCAGCGCGACGCCGCGCTCGAAGTTGCCGCTGAGCACCTGGATGCCGAAATCGGTGCCGGCATGCTCTTCGGCGCCGATCGCATCGAGCGCCTGCTCGAACTGCAGCCGGTCGAGCCGCTCGCTGCCGTAGCTCAGCAGCTGCTCGAGCACGTTGGCGATGCCCTGCTGCGTCGGTGCGGCCTCGACCTCCGCCCGGTTGCGGACATGCCCATAGACGCTGATCGTGTCGCTGACCGAGGTCGGCTGCACGATCAGGGTCAGGCCGTTCGGCAGCTCGCTGACCAGAGGCTGCAGGCTGGAGGGCTTGACCTCCAGGCGCGCGAGCGCAGACTGCGCCCAGTCGGGAAGCGCGGTCGGCTGGGCCTCGCCAAGCGCGATGCTCTCCTGGCCGCCGAACCCGCCGCCACCCGGAATCGGCCTCCCTGTGCCCTGCGGGGTCATCACCGCGACCACCGCGTGCGCCAGGTCGAGGTAGCGGCGCGCGGCGCGGTTGACGTCGGCGACGCTGACCTTCTCTATGCGCTCGAGGTCCTCGTCGGGGGAGCGCAGGCCATACAGCGCCACCGCATCGGCCCACACCGAGGCCAGGCCGGCGATCGAATTCTTCTGGAACTCCGTTTCCCGACGCTCCTGCAGCTTGGCCGCGGCGACCAGCTCGGGATCGACGCCGTGGCGCGCCACCTGGTCGAGGATGCGACGCACGCGGCTCTCGAGCGCCTTCGGATCCGCGCCCTGCGGGAACGAGAGTTCCGCGTACGCGATGCCCGCCTGCGGCAGCGGATCGAGCGCGAAGCCGGCCTCGAGCGCCTGGCCCTCGGGCACCAGACCATAGAGCGCGAAGCGATGGCTGCTCAGCACGTCGGCGAGCACCTCGAGTGCCGGAAAATCCGGATCGTGCAGCCCGGGCACGCGCATCGCGAGCAGCAGCGACCCGGTCGGCTGGTCGGTCGACACGCGCAGCGTCGCCGCGTGCGGGGCCTGCAGCGTGACCTGCGGCAACGGCGGCAACGTGCGCGCCGCGATCGGGCCGAACAGCGCCCTGATGCGCTCGAGCGTCGCGGTCGGGTCGAGATCGCCGACCACCACCAGGATCGCATTGTTCGGCGCGTACCAGGTGGCGTGGAACTCGCGCAACGCCTGCGCCGTGGTGCGATCGAACGAGGGACGCGTGCCGAGGGCGTCGTGCGCGTAGGGCGTGCCGGCGAACATCCCGGCGCGCAGCTGTTCGTAGAGCTGGTAGCCGGGATTGGACAGGTCCTGCGCGACTTCCTGCTCGATCGCGCCGCGCTCCTGATCCCAGTCCGCGTTCGACGCCAGCAGATCCTGCATGCGCAGCGCCTCGATGTGCAGCGCGACGTCGAGATCCTCGGCCGGCACCGTGAACAGGTACTGGGTGAGGCTCTCGCGCGTGTTGGCGTTGAAGTTGCCGCCCATCACGCTGCCGATGTCCGCGAGCTGGTCGGCCGTGAGTCCGGGGCTGCCGCGGAACATCATGTGCTCGAGCGCATGGGCGGTACCCGGAAACCCGTCCGGGGCTTCGTCCGAGCCGACCAGGTAGTTGATCGAGGTCGCGACCACCGGGGCGAGCGTGTTGCGCACCAGGATCACGCGCAGGCCGTTCGGCAGCGTTGCGCGCAGCACTCCCTGCTCCGGCGTGTCCGGCTGCGTCGTGCCGGGCGGCGCTGCGCCCGGCGCTCCGGCATCGGTCGCGGCTGCGTCTGCGGCCATGGCGGGGCTGCCCAGGGCGGCAGCGGCCAGCAGCGTCACCCCGATCAGCAGGGCACGGCGGCGCGGCCGGCGGCGGCTATGCTCGTGTTTCATGACCCGCCATCATCCCCGATCTGCCGGCGCGGCTCCAGCTCGATCCGGCGCGGCTCCGCCCCGGCCGGGACGTGTGTAATATGAATGCATGAGTGTGTACGACTATGCGGCGCCGAGCATCGATGGCGAACAGCGACCGCTCTCGGACTACCGCGGCCAGGCCCTGCTGATCGTGAACGTGGCCAGCCGTTGCGGCTTCACGCCGCAATACACGGGGCTCGAGGCGCTGTACCGCAAGTACCGCGATCGCGGCTTCAGCGTGCTGGGATTCCCGTGCGACCAGTTCGGGCACCAGGAGCCGGGCGATGAGGCGCAGATCCGCGATTTCTGCACCCTGACCTACGGCGTGAGCTTTCCGCTGTTCGCGAAGATCAAGGTCAACGGCGATGATGCGCATCCACTGTATCGCTACCTGAAGCAGGCGCGGCCCGGACTGCTGGGCTCGACGGGCATCAAGTGGAACTTCACCAAGTTCCTGGTCGGCCGCGACGGCGAGCCGCTGCAGCGCTATGCGCCGGCCGACAAGCCCGAGAGCCTCGAGCGGGACATCGAGGCAGCGCTGGGTCCCGCGGCCGCCTGATAGCCGCCGGCGGCGATGCGATCGGCGTGCCGCAGCCCGGCGGGACTCCCGCCGCGGCTCACGTGACCGGAGGCGGCGCGGCACGCGGCGCCGCGACCTGCAGCGGCAGGCTGGCCGCGAGGAAGTCGTACACCCTGCGGATCCGGGCACTACCGCGGATCTCGCGATGCACCGCGAGCCACATCGGCAGCGGCGCGATCGACAGCTCGGGCAGCACCCGCTGCACCCGCGGCTCCTGTGCCGCGACGTAGCACGCGTTGAAGCCGATACCCGCCCCCGCGCACACCGCATGCCACGCGACGACATGGTCGTCCGTGCGCACTGCAAACCGGTTGCGCTCGACCACGACGCCCTGACGGGCGAAGCCGCGCAGCAGCGACTCGTCGGTATCGTAGCCCACCAGATCGTGCGCGAGCAGATCGGCGGGCGAGCGCGGCATCCCGCGCCGTTGCAGGTACCGTGCGGCGGCATAGGCTCCGATCTGCACCAGCGCGACGCGCCGCGCGAGCAGCGAGGCCTGACGTGGCTGCACCATGCGCAGCGCGATGTCCGCTTCGCGCCGCAACAGGTTGCTCAGGCCGTTGGTCGCCACGACCTCGATCTGGATGCCGGGCTCCTGCACGCGCAGCCGGGCGATCAGTCCGGGCAGCAGGTAGTTCGCCGCGATCTGGCTCGCCGACAGCCTTACCGTACCCTCGAGGCGCGAGCCCGCGCGTACCAATGCGGCTGCGATCGCCTCGGCGCCGCGTTCCATGCCCTGTGCATGCTGCGCGATCGTGCGGGCCGCCGCAGTCGGCAGCAGGCTGCGGCCGGTGCGCTCGAACAGCGCGACCCCGAGCTGGCGCTCGAGCGCGCTGACGTGGCGGCCGATCGTGGGCTGGCTGCTGCGCAGCGCACGCGCCGCGCCCAGCAGGCTGCCGTGCTCGATCACGGCGAGGAACGAGCGCATCAGGCTCCAGTCGAAGCTCATGCCGAGTTATACGTTCCTGCATATCAGAAAATCAAGATCATGCAATTCTGAATTTTCCGTCGGTGCGCGACACTGCCCGGCACGTCACCCCTTCACGATACGGAGCACGGCATGGCACCCCAGGTACTGGTCCTCGGAGCAAACGGGCGCTGCGGGCGCGCGATCGCACTGGCCTTTGCCGCCGCCGGATGGCGCGTGCACGCGCAGCTGCGACGTCCCTGGACGGGTGCGGCCCCGCCGCATCTCGAGCCACTGCTGCTGCCGCTCGACGCGCACGAGCGGATCGTGGCGGCCGCCCGCGGCTCGCGCATCGTCGTGCACGCCCTCAATCCCCTCTACACGCGCTGGGAGCGCGAATTGCTGCCCCTCGGCGACTCCGCGCTCGGACTCGCGCGCGCACTCGGCGCGGCGCTGATGCTGCCGGGAAACGTCTACAACTTCGGCGATCCGGTCCCGGCGCTGCTGGAGGAGTCCACGCCCTTCGCGCCCAACCACGCCAAGGCAAGGCTGCGCGTCGAACTCGAGCGCAGGCTCGAGGCCGCGACCGACGTGCGCACCATCGTGCTGCGCGCCGGCGACTTCTTCGGCGCCGGGCGCGGTACCTGGCTCGACGCGCTGATGCTCAAGCGCCTGTCGAGCGGCCGCATCCTGTATCCGGGACCCATGGACGTGGTGCACGCGTGGGCCTACCTGCCGGATCTGGCGCACTGTTTCGTCCGACTCGCCGAGCACGCGGCGGCGCTGCCGGCGCACAGCGCCCTGCACTTTCCGGGACACGCGGTGACGGGCGAGCGCTTCGTGGCCGCACTGTCAGCGGCCGCGCAGGAGCTCGGGCTGATCCATGGGCCGGCGCGCGCCGGCACCGTGCCCTGGGGACTGTTCCGGGCGGCCGGCGTGGCGATGCCGCTGCTGCGCGAGCTGACCCGGATGAGCTATCTGTGGCGCCAGCCCCATGCACTGCGCAGCGCACGGCTCACCGCGCTGGTCGGCGCGCACCCCGGAACGCCGCTGGACGAGGCACTGCAGGCGACGCTGGTCGGACTGTATCCCGCCGTTTCGCGTCAGCGGCAGCACGCGATCCACGGGGACAGCGCGTCGACCAGCAGGTCGAGGTGATCGTAGAGCGCGTTCACGTGGCCGCCGAAGCGGTCATCGTAGGGCGGCGGCAGGCTGAGCAGTCGCTTGGGCTCGTTCGCGGCCGCATACAGTGCCAGCGCATGGTGGTACGGTATCAGGCGATCCCCGAGGCTGTGCGCGATGACCACCGGCGCGTGCACCATGCCGATGCGCGCCCGCGAGTCGAAGTGCACCGTGACCAGGGGCCGCACCGGCAGGTACGGATAGGTGTCCGCGGCGGCATCGGGTATGGAAGTGAACGCGCCGAACAGCACGAGCGCCGCTGCGGCGTGTCCGCTCGCGAGCTGCACCGCCGGCCCCGAGCCCAGCGAGTGACCCCAGATGATCACCCGATCCGGGGCCACGCCGCGCCGCATCAACTCCTGCCACGCCGCCTCGGCATCCGCATCGATCGAGGCCTCCGAGGCCGTGCCGGCGCTCAATCCGAACCCGCGATAGTCGATCGCGAGCACGTGCAGCCCGAGCGCGCGCAACGCCTCGACATGACGCACCTGCTCGGCGGAGAACGCAGAGACCGCATTGCCGTGCAGGTGCAGTACCCAGTAGCCGTGATCCGCCGCGGCGTCCGGCTGCAGCAGCAGGGCGGCCAGCCGCTCCCCGTCGGGCAGCGGGATCGCGATGCGCAGCGCGCCGTCAGGCAGGGTCGGGAGCAGGTGCCGGTGGCTGGCGCCGCTCGCAAATACCAGTTCGGCCTCGTGCAGTTTCAGCCAGCCCAGCACGGCGCCGAGCGCGGCGGCGGCGAGCGCGAGCGCGAGCGCCAGCGCGATCCAGCGGGCGGCACGGCGTGCCCGCCGCGGCGGTACGTGGGACATGGAAGGCGATGTTATCCTGAAGCTGCCCGCCCCTGGGCTGATCGCCACCGTACGCGAGCGCACCATGGAGCAACTGATCCAGGGCTACCACCAGTTTCGCGCCACGCAATGGCCGGAGCGCCGGGCGATGTTCGAGCGCCTGGCCACGCGCGGCCAGGCGCCGCTGACCATGGTCATCGCCTGCTCGGACAGCCGGGTCGACCCGACGATGATCTTCAATGCGCAGCCCGGCGAGCTGTTCGTGCTGCGCAACGTCGCGAACCTGGTGCCACCCTACCAGCCGGATTCCGCCTTCCACTCGACCAGCGCCGCACTGGAATTCGCGGTGCGCGTCCTGCAGGTGCGCAACCTGATCGTGATGGGTCACGCGATGTGCGGCGGCATCCAGGTGCTGCTCAACGAGACCGCCGCGCCGGCCGGTGACTTCCTGGTGCCGTGGATGCGCATCGCCGAGCCGGCACGGCGTCGCGTACAGCAGCGCGCACCGGAGGACCCGCAGGCCGAGTGCGAGCGCGAATCGGTGAAGCTCTCGCTCGAGAACCTGCGCAGCTTTCCGTGGATCGCCGAGCGGGCCGAGTCCGGAACCCTCAAGCTCGGGGGCGCGATCTTCGACATCCGCTCGGGGCTGCTGCAGACGCTGCGGCCGGACGGCCGCTTCGTACCGGTCTGAAGGCTGCGCACCGGCCTGAAGGCTGCGTACCGGCCGGAACAGCGGCGTGTCGCTGCGGGTACGGCCGCGCCACTGTGCGATACTGGAGTCCGGCGGGGTTGCGGCGATCGACAACACGAGGACGGCATCATGGCATGGGTCGAACTGATCACCCTGCTCGCAGCGCTGCAGGCGCTGTTCTTCGGCATGCTCGTCGGGCGCGCGCGCGGCCGCTATGGCGTGCCGGCCCCGGCAACGACCGGCAACGAGCTGTTCGAACGCTACTACCGCGTCCAGTGCAACACGAACGAAACGCTGCTGATCTTCCTGCCGTCGCTGTGGATTGCCGCGCACTACTGGATTCCGGGCTGGGCCGCGATCCTCGGTGCCATCTACCTGGCGGGGCGCCTGCTGTACCTGCGCGGCTACGTGCGCGATCCGAAGCAGCGTGGCGCCGGCTACGGCCTGAGCATGCTGCCGACCATGGCGCTGCTGCTGATCGGATTGATCGGGGTGGTGCGCGCGCTGCTGCGTAGCTGAGCCTCGCGCACCGACGTTGCCGCGCTGCCGCTCACGAGTCACAATCCCGCGCCTGGGAATCCGTATCGACCGCCGCGGCCCGTCACGGCACCAAGGGGAGCACATCAAGATGTCCAGCACTCTCTCACGAGCACTCCTGCTCGCGGCGCTGTGCGCCGCGGCGGCGGGCTGCGCCAGCGTCGGCGGCAACGCCCAGACCGCCAGCGCACCAGCGGCCTCCGACACCAGCGCGGCCGGCGCGGCCAAGGTCTGGCCGGGCATGAACGCCAACGGCGAGGTCATCGATGCGTCGAAGGTCGAAGCCGGCCACGGCCAGCAGGTCAAGGGCCTCAACGACTATTCCGGCGAGATCACCGGCAAGCCGGCCCCGGGCAGCAAGTTCACGCAACTGCAGATCGGCATGGGGATGCGGCAGGTGCAGGACATCGCCGGTCCGCCGACCGACCAGGGTGCCTACATCACCGGCAAGGCGTTCATCCCGTTCTACTTCGGCAGCGACCGCTCGCGCTTCGAGCTGGTCTACAAGGGTCAAGGGCGGCTGATCTTCGCCGGCGGCGGAATCGGAGACTTCAGTTCGGGCTATCTGATCTGGATCATCCACTGCGCCACCGAGCCGGGTTATCGCTAGCCACGGCCTCGAGCGCCCTGCCGCCGCGGCAGGGTAGGCTCCGGCGCATGAACTACCTGCTCAGCGAGACCGCGGACGCGGTAACGCTCGCACCGGAGGGCGTGCCGGCCACCGCCAGCGTGGTCTGGCTGCATGGCCTGGGCGCCGACGGACACGACTTCGCGCCGATCGTGCCGCAGCTGCGCCTGCCGGACTCGCTCGTGCTGCGTTTCGTGTTTCCACACGCCCCGCGTCGTGCCGTCACGATCAACCAGGGGCTGACGATGCGGGCCTGGTACGACATCCGGACCCGCGGCACGGGCCTGGTCGAGGACGCGGCCGGTATCGACGAATCCACCGCGCTGGTGCAGGGATTCCTGCAGCGCGAAGCCGGCCTCGGCATCGCGCCGCGGCGGCTGGTGCTGGCCGGGTTCTCGCAGGGTGGCGCGATCGCACTGTATGCCGGACTGCGTGCGCCAGCGCCGCTCGGCGGCATCATGGGACTGTCGACCTACCTGCCGCAGCGCGCGCAGCCGGATGCCCCGGCGATCGCCGCCAATCGGGGCACGCCAGTGCTGCTCTGCCACGGACGCGACGACACGGTACTGCCGTTCCCGCTCGGCGAACGCGCGCGCGATGCGCTGCGCGGCCTCGGTTTCACGGTGCAGTGGCAGGCCTACCCGATGGGACACGAGGTCTGTGCCGCGGAGATCGAGGACATCGCGGCGTGGCTGGCGCGCGTGCTCGGCTGACTGCTAAGCTGATCCTTCATGCACCGGCCCGGCGATGATACCGTGATGGTCGCGGGGGGCTCCGGGTTCCTCGGCTCTCACCTGTGTGACCAGCTGATCGCGACGGGTCGCGACGTGCTGTGCGTCGACAACCACTACACCGGCACGAAGCAGAACATCCGCCACCTGCTGGACTCCAATCGCTTCGAGTTCATGCGGCACGACGTGACCTTCCCGCTGTTCGTCGAGGTCGGGCAGATCTACAACCTCGCCTGCCCCGCCTCGCCGATCCATTACCAGCGCGATCCGGTCCAGACCACCAAGACCAGCGTCCATGGAGCCATCAACCTGCTCGGTCTCGCCAAGCGGCTCAAGGCGCGCATCCTGCAGGCCTCGACCAGCGAGGTCTACGGCGACCCGGAAGTACACCCGCAGCCGGAATCCTACTGGGGCAGCGTGAATCCGATCGGCATTCGCTCGTGCTACGACGAAGGCAAGCGCTGCGCGGAGACGCTGTTTTTCGACTACTACCGCCAGCACCAGGTCGACATCAAGGTCGTGCGCATCTTCAATACCTACGGCCCGCGCATGCGGCCCGATGACGGGCGCGTGGTGTCGAACTTCATCGTCCAGGCGCTGCGCAACGAGGACATCACGGTGTTCGGCGATGGCCAGCAGACGCGCTCGTTCTGCTACGTCGATGACCTGGTGCGCGGCCTCATCGCCATGATGGGTACCGACAAGGGTTTCACCGGCCCGTTGAACATGGGCAACCCGAACGAATTCACGATCCTGGAGCTGGCAGAGGCCGTGCTGCGCCTGACCGGCAGTCGCTCGCGCATCGTCCACCGTGAGCTGCCGGCGGACGATCCGAAGCAGCGCCAGCCGGATATCACGCTGGCGCGGTCGGCCCTCGGCTGGGAGCCCGTCACGCCGTTGTCGGAGGGCCTGAAACCGACGATCGACTACTTCAGGGCGCTGCTCGGCATCTGACGGGACGCGCTGCGCAGCGCCAGAGCCAGCATTCCGGACAGCAACAGCCAGCCGGCGGCCGGCAGCGGCACCGGCGTGAACGTGATCAGGTGCTGCGAGACCTGCATGCCGGAAGTCCAGGTCGGGTCCTGCAGGAACGTCAGCTGCTCGGTGATGGCTCCACCGAGATTGCCGAGGTACTGCGCGACCAGCGTATTGACCGCGGCCGCATCGGCGCCGTTGGCGCTCGCGCTGAAGCCGCTGCCGAACGTCAGGTCCCACACTGCGATCTGGAACGCCGCGGAGGCATCGGTGCTGTTGACCGAACCCAGCCAGTTCGAGGCCAGGTGTTCGAGATTGTTGACGATCGTCGCGCCATTGGCGCCGGTGTACACGCCGGAAAAGTAGCTGATCGTGGCCGGATCCGTGTCGGCGAGCACGTTGTAGGTCGCGGTGCCGCCGGTGCCGATCAGGTAATGCGCGACGTCGACGCAGTAGGTCTGCAGCGCGCTGCCGGGCCCGGGCGATGGCGTCAGCATATCGGCGCCGGCTCCGACCTCGGAAGCCACCGGCGCCGAACCGCCGGCCACCGAATTGCCCGGAGTGGTGTTGCTGATGGCTACCTGATCGTAGCCGGCGACACCGTAGTCGCCGATCTGGGAATAGTATCCGCCGCTATAGACGAACATCTGGCTCGCATGCGCTGGCGCTGCGGAGGCGAGCAGGCCCCCGAGGGATGCGCCGGCGAGCAGGCAAGCCCGGCCCGCATGGGCGAGCGTGGGAGCAGCGATATTCCGCAGGTCACGCACCAAGCACCTCCGGCCGCTGATGTCGAGGTTTGCGGCGATCTACTCTGTTCCATGCTCGCGCGAACCGTATGACCGAACTGTGAATTCTTTGTAACTCCGCGCCGCTACGCCGCGAGCCGCCTCAATCGTTCGCCGCCCCGGCCGCCGAGTTCGCGAACAGCTCCAGCAGCGGCGCCCAACCGCCCTCCACGGCCTTGCGCATCGATTCCCCGGGCGTGGCGCCCATGCGCTCGAAGTTGCGGTGCTCGAGTTCCACTCGCGTGCGCCCCCCGGACTCGGGCAGGAATCGCACCTCGACCTCCGAAGCCAGCGCGGAGCGCGGCTCGGGCTTCCATTCGGCGCTGATCTCCCAGCTGAACACCAGGCGTTCGCCAGGCTGCCAGACGCGGATGTGTCCGACCACGGCCTCCGATCCATCTTCGCACTGCGTGTACCAGCGGCCGCCGACGAACGGCTCGATGATCGAATGGCGCACCGGCGCGCTCCCGATTCCGTGCCCTTTGGGCCACCACCTGTCCATGCCGGCCGTGAAGACCTCGAAGGCCTGCGCTGGCGTGGCCTCGACGATCACCGTCTTGCGCACGGGCGCGATGGGAAGCGTGGTATTCAAGACTGTTTTCTCCCACGGGGTAGTCTGGTGGTTTCGACTTCCTGCCTGAAGGCTTCGAGCGCGTCGTCCCAGAACTGCTCGAGCCAGCTGCGCAATGACGTCAGGCCGTCGGTATCGACGCTATAGACGCGGCGTGCCCCATCGGCCCGGTCGATCACGAGTCCGGCGCGCTTGAGCACCTTCAGATGCTGCGACACCGCCGGGCGACTCACCGGCAGCCGCGCAGCGAGGGCTCCGACGCAGATCGGGCCATGGCGCAGATGCTCGAACACCGCGCGGCGCGTCGGGTCAGCCAGCGCGGTCAGTGCGATTCCGTAATCCATGACTTACGGTAAGTAAATACTTACTATTTGTCAAGCCAGCGCCCCGTGGCGCGGCCCCATGGCCTCGACGCCACAGACTGCACTCCAGCGACCTGGCAGGCCTGAGGGAGCGGGCGGACTTAAGGGAGCTGGCGCGTTACGGTACGAGACCGAACGCGATGATGTTGGCCCCCGCAGCGACCGCGATCAGCTGCTGGCCATCGAACTGGTAGGTCATCGGCGATGCGTGCCAGCTCGCGCCGGCCTCGAAGCTCCACAACGCCTTGCCGGTCACGGCGTCGGCGGCCGCGAACGAGCCACCGTCCTCGCCGAAGAACACGAGCCCGGTGGCGGTGCTGAGCGTGCCGCCCCAGGTGCTCGCGGTACCGACCTCCGGCAGTTCCCACTTGACCGCGCCGGTCTGCAGGTCCAGCGCGCGCAGGATGCGCACCGACCGGGACTTCCGGTCCCCGCTCTGCGCGCCGCCGAGGAACGGCTTGCCGTACTCGAACACGACCGAGCGCTTCATGTAGATCGAGCACATCTCGTTGGTCTGCATGTAGAACAGGCCCGTGGCCGGATTGTAGGAAGGCGAATACCAGTTGGTCGCTCCGTCCTGGGACGGGCACACGCGCGTGCCGGCCTCGCTCGGTTCCTGGCCCGGCACCTTGATCGGCCGGCCGTCCGCGCCGATGCCGGTAGCCCAGGTCAGCTCGCGGATGAACGGCTTGCCGAGCAGCAGCTTGCCGTTGGTGCGGTCGAGCACGTAGAAGAAACCGTTGCGGTTGCCCTGCACCAGCAGCTGGCGCGGCTTGCCCTGCCAGTTCGCGTCGATCACCAGCGGCGTCTCGCTGCTGTCCCAGTCCCACAGGTCGTGCGGAGTCGTCTGGTAGTACCACTTGAGCTTGCCGGTCTTCGGATCGAGCGCGAGGATGCAGTCCGAGTACAGGTCGTCACCGCCGCGCTCGTCGCCGTTGTAGTCCTCGCCCGGATTGCCGGTCGGCCAGAACAGCGTGTCGGTCTCCGCGTCGTAGACGCCGGTGAACCACGCGGTCGAACCGCCGTGCTCGATGCCCTTGCCGGCCCAGCTCTCGGAACCGGGCTCGCCGGGCAGCGGCACGGTCCAGAACCGCCAGGCCTCCCGGCCCGTCACCGCATCGAACGCGGCCAGGAAGCCGCGCGCGCCCTCTTCGCCGCCGGCGGTGCCGATGATCACGAGCCCGCCGACGATCAGCGGCGCCGACGTGGCCCCGTAGTTCTTGTGCCAGTCGGCCAGCTCGGTCTCCCAGGCCAACGTGCCGTCGGCGCGATTGAGCGCCAGCAGGTGGGCGTTGTCGGTGACCATGTAGACCCGGTCGCCCGCGATCGCGACGCCGCGGTTCGCGCCGCTGGCCCCGTTACCGATCAGGCCGGTCGTCCGCGGTCGCTGGTAGTGCCAGATCTGCCGTCCGCTGCCGGCGTCCAGCGCATAGCATTCGTTCGAATTGGTCACGTACATCACGCCACGGTCGACGATCGGCGTGCCCTGCAGACCCGGGGTATTCGGCACCCGGAACACCCAGCGTGGCGCGAGGTGCCGGACGTTCGCCTGCGTGATCTGGCGCAGGCGCGTGAAGCGGTTGCCGGTGACATCGCCGTTGTAGGTGCTCCAGTCGACTTCGGAGCTCACCTCGCGGAAATGCGTCGCATCGACCCGCCGCAGCAGGTGCAGTTGATGGTCGTCGGTGCGCAGCTGCGCGTCCTCGAAGCCCTCCGCGAGCATCAGCCCGCTGCGCTTCTGGCCATCGACCAGCTGCACCTCGGCACGATAGGGCTGGAAGCCCGGTTGGCGCGGGTGCAACGTGCGCAGGTACGCGATCAGCGGCGGCAGCTCGGTGCTGCCCACGTCGTTGGCCGGCATGCCGCGCGTCGGCAGGCCGCCCTGGATCGTGATCTGCAGCTGCGAATCGGTCAGCGCCGAGAGGCGCCACGCGATCGCGGGACCGAGTTCACCGCCATTGCCGTCGGCACCGTGGCAGCCGGAGCAGCGGCTCTCGAAGGTTGCGCGCCCGGCGGCGGGCGCCTCCGGCTCCGGCGCCTGGGCGCGCGCGGCAATGGGCAGCAGGCACAGCAATCCGAGCGCGACCAGTGCTTTCAAGGTTCCCCCTTCCCCAGGATTCAAGGTCCGCGCGGGTGCGCGAACAGGACATCGACCGGCGCCGGCACCGCGAGCGCATCGCCCCGTGGCGTCAGCCCCCCGGTGGCGGCATCGATCCGGAACACGACCACGCCGGAGCTGTCCTGGTTCGCGGCCACCAGGTAGTTCCCGGAAGGATCGATGCCGATGTAGCGCGGCGTCCTGCCGCCCGCGGACACGCGGCCCGCCGGCACCGGTATGCCGTCGGCGCCGATCCGGAAGATCGCGATGGTGTTGCTGTCGCCGCGATTCGAGGTGTAGAGCCAGCGCCCGTTCGGGTGCAGCGCGATCTCCGCGCCGCTGCGCTCGCCCGCGAAATCCGCCGGCAGCGTCGAGGTCTCGGCGAGCGGCGTCAGCACGCCTGCCTGCGCGTTCCAGCGCAGGCTCACCAGACGGGCTGCCAGTTCAGTGACCACGTAGAGCAGACGGGAATCGTGCGAGAACACGAAGTGGCGGGGTCCGTAGCCTGGCGGCAGCACCGCGGCCGGCGGATCGTTCGGCTGCAGCCTGCCGGTGGTCGCATCGAAGCGATACACGAAGATCCGGTCGGCGCCCAGGTCCGCGGCCAGCAGGAAGCGGCCGTCGGGGGACAGCACGACCTCGTGCGCGTGTGGACCCTGCTGGCGGCCGGCCACCGGACCGCTGCCCTGCTGCTGGATCGTCTGCGACGCCGGCGCGAGCCGCCCGTCGGCCAGGATCGGGAACACCGCGATGCTGCCGGACTGGTAGTTCGCGGCGAACAGCCAGCGGCCGCCGGGCTCGACACTGACGAAGCACGGACCCTTGCCCATCGACGGCACCGAGCCCAGCGCGCGCAGCGCGCCGGACGGATGGGCCTCATCGATCGCGAACGCGTTGAGCACGTCCGATGCGGCCGTTCCGCCGCCCTCGCTGACCGCATACAGGAAGCGGCCGTTCGGGTGCTGGGCCAGGAATGATGGATTGATCGTCGGCGCCAGCGCGTGCAGCGCCGTGCAGCGACCCGCTGCCGGAGTCCCACTGAAAGGCGTAGATGCCCACTGCTGCCGGTAGCTCGCGCCCGTGCGTTCCGTATAGGTGCCGATCCAGCCAGTGACCTCCGCGGCACGCACCGGCTGGGGCTGGGCGATCGCGGCCATCAGCAGCAGCTGGGCCAGCGTGGCCCCTGCGGTGACGGCGATGGCGGCGCGTGCAGTCACCGGCGCTACCAGTTCGTGATCGACCCGTCGGGTCGGGTGTAGTACTGGGCGCGGTCGCTGGTGTAGGTCGTGACCTCGAGGGTCTGCTTGAGCGGCTTGAAGTCGACCTCGACGCCGAGTCCCGGGCGGTCGTTGGGCCACAGCTTGCCGTCCTTGAAGTCGAGGAACTGCGGCAGGTACGGCGATCGGTGTGGGACCGTAGTTGTATTCCATCAGCACCGGCCCGGAGAACGTGCTCAGGGCGCCGACCAGCGCTGCGGTGGCGATCGGCCCGGTGAAATGCGGGATGATGCCGACCGAGTGCGTCTCGCACAGCGCCGCGATCTTCATCATCTCGGTGATCCCGCCGACGTTCGGCAGCGTGGCGCGCACGTAATCGAGTGTCGTGGCTCTCGATCAGCTGGTTGAAGTCCCACCGGTTGCCCCACTCCTCGCCGGCCGCGATCGGCACGCGGGTCATGCGCGCGGAACTTCGGCAGGTCCTGTCCGAACATCTCGGCGCGCAGCGGATCCTCGACGAACAGCGGTGCCAGCGGCTCGATCAGTCCGGCCGCGCGCACCGCATCGATCAGGTCCAGGCGCTGGTGGAAATCGATGCACCAGTCGCCATTCTTGCCGACGCCTTCGCGCGCCTGCACCGCATCATCGTAGATCTGCAGCACGCGCTCGCGGGTGTTGTAGACGCCTTCCCGGCCCAGGCTGGCCGCATCCATCCGGAACGCGCGATAGCCGGCCGCGATGGTGAGCTGCGCACGCTCCTTGATGCCGAGCCCCTGCGGCATGCCGGGACGATGCCCGTGGTCGGGTAGCACTCGATGTAGCTCGCGCGTCTTGCCGCCGAGCAGCTGGTGCAGCGGCAGTTTCAGCACCTTCCCTCGGATGTCCCACAGCGCCAGGTCCAGCGCGCCGAGCGCGTCCTCGAGCTCGCGGCCGGGCGGATAGAAGAAGGAACGCGACATGTCCTGCCACAGGCGCTCGATGTACTGCGGATCCTGCCCGATCAGCCGTCCCGGCGCACGGTGCGCAGCGTGTCGGGGAAGCCGCCTTCGCCGATGCCCGTGATGCCCGGCGTCGGTCTCGATGGTCACGACGGTATTGGACTGGGTGAACAGTGGATTCGGATTGGGCGCGCATAGGCGCGGATGCGCGTGATCTTCAGCTTCGGCAGCGCCGCGCGGGCGACCGGGATGCGTGCCACGGAGGCGGCCGATACGACGGCCAGAGATTGCAGGAATGCTCGCCTGTCCATAGGTGTTGGCCCCCATTTCCCGTGTGTGTGTGGATCCCCCTGGGGGTGAGGATAGCAAAGCTCATCGGCCATGGCCCGTGGCTTTTGCAGTCCCGGTGCGCTCTGGGCGAAGCTTCGG
>CAWIQV010000017.1:0-92813 GCA_963838275.1 uncultured Gammaproteobacteria bacterium
GCGCGGTCTCGAGCTGCTCGAGGGCGCGATCGGCGAGGGGCTGGGCAAGCTGCTACGTGGCGAAGTATTTCCCGCCGCGAATCCAAGGCGCGCATGGACCAGCTGGTCGCCAACCTGCTCGCGGCCTACGCCGCCGACATCGACACGCTGGACTGGATGGGCCCGGAGACCCGGCGCAAGGCGCAGGCAGAAGCTCGCCAAGTTCACGACCAAGATCGGCTATCCCGGTCAAGTGGCGCGACTACAGCGCGCTGAAGATCGCGCCCGGCGACCTGGTCGGCAACGTGATGCGGGCGCAGCGCCTTCGAGTACGACCGCAACCTCAACAAGCTCGGCAAGCCGATCGACCGCGACCGAGTGGGACATGACCCCGCAGACGGTCAACGCCTACTACAACCCGGAGATGAACGAGATCGTCTTCCCGGCCGCGATCCTGCAGCCGCCGTTCTTCAACGCGCAGGCCGACGACGCGGTGAACTACGGCGGCATCGGCGCGGTGATCGGCCACGAGATCAGCCACGGCTTCGACGACCAGGGCAGCCAGTACGACGGCGACGGCAACCTGCTCGACCCGCCGGGCTGGTTCACGGCCGACGGACCTCGAGCAGTTCAAGGCCACGACCCACGCCCTGGTGCAGCAGTACGCGGCGTACGCGCCGGTGCCCGGGCTACCCGTCAACGGCGAGCTGACGCTGGGCGAGAACATCGCCGACAACTCCGGCCTCGCCATCGCCTACAAGGCCTACCGGCTCTCCCTGGGCGGCGCGGCCGCGCCGGTCATCGACGGCCTGACCGGCGACCAGCGCTTCTTCATGGGCTGGGCGCAGGTGTGGCGCGGCAAGGCCCGCGACAGCGAGATCATCCGGCTGATCAAGATCGATCCCGCATTCGCCCGACCGAGATCCGCGGGCACGGTGCCGGAGCGCAACCAGGCCGCGTTCTACGAAGCGTTCGGGGTCAAGCCGGGCGACAAGATGTACCTGCCGCCCGAGCAGCGCGTCACGCTCTGGTAACGCGGCATTCCGGCGGCGCCGCTCAGCGCCGCCAGTGCGCGCGCCGCGCCCGCCGCGGCCACGGCGGAATTTCGTACTGCGGCAGCTCCTGCAGGCAGAAGCTCAGCGCGATCAGCAAGGTCGGGAGCTGGAAGAACAGGATCCACAACCCGGACTGCCGCCCGAGGCCGAAATGGGCCATCGATGCGATGACCCCGATCAGCGCCACCAGCGTCAGCAGCGGGATCGCGCGGCGGACCCAGGCGCGATAGCGCGCCGCGCGCGTGCGATCGTGGAATGCCGCGGGCGGCTCCTCGAGGGTGCGCGCCAGATGCCGGGCGGCGCGCTCGAGCGCGTGCTCGGCCTGCATGCTGCGACGCGCGTTCGCGCCGTGCAGCCGCAGCCTGCTTTTCCAGCCCTCGCCCGATCGTACCAGCCGGGTCCAGTTCCAGCCGAGCACGGCGAGCAGGTCCTCGGGCAGGTCCAGGCCCTCCCCCGGCGTCGGTGTGAGTGTGAGGTCCGCCGCCACGCCGCGCACCGCCGGCAGCGTCAGCGTCAGTAGCAGCCCTGTCACCTGCACGACGCCCCGGTGGAGCCGCACGGCGGCCGCGCCGGATCCGGGGCGCAGCGTGTAGCTGCGCGCGATCACATAGCCCGGACCGGTGCGGAACTGACGCTGCGGATCGAGCGCCTCGAGTGCGGCGAGCAGCTCCGCGGGCTGTGTTCCGACGGACTCGGCGTCGGCTTCGAGGCCGCACGGGTGCGCGAGGATCCGGCGCAGGCGCCGCGTGCCGGTCGGCAGGCTTTCCAGTTCGAGGGTCTCGATGAGGCCGGCGGTGGCGGGCGCCGCGGCCGCGTGGCCGACCGGCCGGAAGCGCAGGCGGCGCTCGAGACGGTCGCTGGCGGCCAGGTCCACGTGCCGGCCGCGGCGCGTGAACGGCGCGACCAGCTCGAGGATCTCATGGTGGGTCAGCGGCGGCGCGGACATGACCGCACCAGTGTCGGCGGCCCCCAGGCCGGAGTAAAGCGCGCCGGCGTCGCCGGCGCCAATCGCGGTCCGCGGTGACAACTACGGATGACGCTTCGGCCGCTACGCATACCGGCCACGCGGAGCCGGCGCGAAGCTGCGGCCTGCGGAGCGCTCGCTCGGCGGGGAGGTCCAGGTTGCCTCGGGTTGCGGTGCTGACCAGCGGCGGTGACGCGCCCGGCATGAATGCAGCCACGCGCGCGGTGGTGCGCTGCGCGTGCGCGCGCGGCATGTCGGTGGCCGCCATCCGTGACGGGTACACCGGCCTGATTGCCGGCGACATCCGGCCCTGCGGACCGCGCGACGTCGGCGGGATCATGCACCGGGCCGGCACCGTGCTCGGCACCACGCGCTGCGAGGCGCTGCGCACCGACCGTGGCTGCGAACTCGCGCTGCAGTCCCTCAAGGCGCACCAGATCGACGCGCTGGTCGTGATCGGCGGCAATGGCTCGCAGAGCGGGGCCTTCGAGCTCAGCCGCCGCGGCGTGCCGCTGGTCGGCGTCGCCTCGACCATCGACAATGACCTGGCCGGCACCGAACTCACGATCGGCGCGACCACCGCGGTGGACATCGCACTCGAGGCGATGGACCGGCTGCGCAGCACCGCGGCATCGATGCAGCGCGCGTTCCTGATCGAGGTGATGGGCCGGCATTGCGGCTACCTCGCGCTGATGGCCGGCATCGCCGGCGGCGCGGAAGTGATCGCGGTGCCGGAGGAGGAACTGGAGCCCGAGACCGTCGCCGCGGAACTGCGCGCGGCCCATGCGCGCGGCAAGAGCCACGCGATCGCGGTGATCGCGGAGGGGGCGCGTCACAATGCGGATGCGCTGCTGCAGTACTTCGAGACGCATCGACAGCGCCTCGGTTTCGAGCTGCGGGCCACGCGGCTCGGCCACGTGCAGCGCGGCGGGGCCCCCGGAGCCTTCGACCGCATGCTCGGCACGCTGCTCGGCGCGAGCGCGGTCGCGGCGGTCGCCGAACGGCGCTTCGGCGTGCTGGTCGGCCTGCAGGCCGGCCGGCCCGGCACCACGGACCTGCGCGAAGTGGCCGGCCGCAGCCGGCCGGCGGATCCCAGTCTCATCGAACTCGCGCGTACGCTCGCGCAATAGACGTCATTGACCGGAGGGGAATCATGCTGCTGAAGGAACTGCTCACGCCGGCGGTGATCTGGGCCGAGCGCCGCACGCGCGTCGTCGAGGCCGCGCGCCTGATGCGCACGCATCACGTCGGGGACCTGGTGGTGGTCGATGACCCGGGAGCCGAGCGCACGCCGCTCGGTATCGTGACCGACCGCGACCTGGTCGTCGAGGTGCTGGCCGGTGGACTCGATCCGGCCACCACGACGCTCGGCAGCCTGCTGCACCGGCCGGTCGTGATCGCGAGCGAGTCGGAGGATTCGGGTGCGGTCATCGAGCGCATGCGCATGCACGGCGTGCGCCGCCTCCCGGTGGTCGATGCGGCCGGCAGCCTGGTCGGCATCGTGACGCTGAACGACCTGCTCAAGCTCGCGATCGAGGAGGCCGGCGCGCTGCTGGGCGTGATCATGCAGGCGCAGCGGGTCGAGCAGCACGCGCGCCGCCCGGGAGCCGCGCCATGACCGAGGATCCGCTGCTGACGCCGACCTTCGATGGCGCGCGCGCGCGGCGCGGCTATGCGCTCAACAAGATGTGCTATTCGTTCAACAGCGCGCAGAACCGGGCGGCATTCCTGGCCGACGAGGACGCGTACTGTGCGCAGTACGGCCTCACTCCGGCGCAGCGCGCGGCAGTGCGCGACCGCAACGTACTCGGGCTGCTCGAGGCCGGCGGCAACATCTACTACCTGGCCAAGCTGGCCGGAATACTGGGGCTCGGCGTGCAGGACATCGGCGCCCAGCAGACCGGGGTCAGCGTCGCGGAATTCAAGGCCCGGCTGGACCGGGCCTGAGGCGGCGCACATGGCACACGTGATCGGCGCCGTCACCACCTCGCACGTACCGGCGATCGGCAACGCGATCGCGCGCGGACTGACGCAGGAACCGTACTGGCGGCCGTTCTTCGAAGGCTTCCGCGGCGTGCACGCGTGGCTTGGCGAGGCCCGGCCGGACGTGGTGGTCGTGTTCTACAACGATCACGGCCTGAACTTCTTCCTCGACCGGATGCCGACCTTCGCGATCGGCGCGGCGCCGGAATACCACTATGCGGACGAAGGCTGGGGCATCCCGGCGATGTTCCCGCCGTTCGCGGGGGACCCGGCGCTGTCCTGGCACCTGATCGAATCGCTGGTGCGCGAGGAGTTCGACATGACCACCTGCCAGGAGATGCAGGTCGATCATGCGTTCGCGGTGCCGATGGCGCTGCTGTGGCCCGGCGCCGAAGCCTGGCCAGTGCGTACGGTGCCGATCGCGATCAACACGGTGCAGCATCCGCTGCCTTCGGCGGCGCGCTGCTTCAAGCTCGGCCAGGCGGTCGGGCGCGCGATCGAGTCCTATGCGCCGGCGCTGCGCGTGCTGGTGCTCGGCACCGGGGGCCTGTCGCACCAGCTCGAAGGCCGGCGCGCCGGCTTCATCAACCGGGAATTCGACCTGCTGTGCATGGACCGACTGGTGCACGATCCGCGCGCGCTGACCGCGTACTCGACCGCCGAGCTGGTGCAGCTCGCGGGCTCACAGGGCGTGGAGCTGCTGAACTGGATCGCGGCGCGTGGCAGCCTGACCGGGCGCGTTTCCAGGGTCCACAGCCACTACCACGTGCCGATCTCCAATACGGCCAGCGGCATCATGGTGCTGCAGAACGATCCGCCGCAGCGGCGGGCGGCCTGATCCCGCCGCCCTCGCCGCGCTGTTCGGCGATGACCTCGTACCAGATCGCATTGAGCACGCCGAAGCTGATCGCGAGCCCGAGGCCCAGCACCCAGCTGAAGTACCACATCGTGTCAGTCCTCCGGAAAAGAGTGCAGTGATTCGAGGCTGATGCGACCGCGCAATACCCGGAATACCCAGCTGGTATAGAGCAGCACGACGGGTATGAACACGATCACGGCCCCGAGCATGATCAGCAGCGTACGCGCGCTGCTGGAGGCGTCCCAGACCGTCAGGCTGTGCCCCGGCCGGCGCGAGGAGGGCATCAGGAACGGGAACAGCGCGAGCCCGGCGGTCAGGATCGTGCCGGCCTGTACCAGCGCGCTGGCGATGAAGGCGAGCCCGTCGCGGCGCCGCCAGAGCAGCAGGTGCGCGAGGCCGGCCATCGCCAGTGCCGCGAGCGGCGCCACCCAGGCCCAGGGCCAGGCGTGGAAATTGTCCATCCAGGCTCCCGCTACGAGCGCGACGCTCTTCTGGCGCGGATCGGAGGCGGCGGCGTGCCCGGCACCAGCGAGGATGCGGAATCCCGGCAGGCCGTAGCCGACCCACACGCCGGCGCCGGCGAAGGCGGCGGCGTAGGCCAGGGCGGCGACGCGCCCGAGCGCGCGAGCGCGCTGCGCCATCGGCTCGCCGACCTTGAGCGCCGCATAGCAGGCGCCGTGCAGCACCAGCATCGTGAGGCTCACGAGGCCGCCGAGCAGCGCGAACGGATGCAGCAGGCCGAAGAAGCTGCCGGAATAGACCGGCCGCGCCAGTGCATCGAACTCGAACGGCAGTCCCAGGAACAGGTTCGAGAACGCGACTCCGAACAGCAGCGCCGGCACGGCTCCCCCCACGCACAGGGCCCAGTCCCAGGCGGCGCGCCAGCGCGGGTCGTGGAGCTGGTTGCGGAAGCCGAAGCCGACCGGCCGCAGGATCAGCGCCATCAGCAGCACCAGCATGGCCAGGTAGAGCCCTGAGAACGAGGCCGCGTAGAGCAGCGGCCAGGCCGCGAACACCGCGCCGCCACCGAGTATCAGCCAGACCTGGTTACCGTCCCAGACCGGTTCGATGGACTCGAGCAGTGCCCGGCGCTCCGGCTCGGTGCGCCCCAGCAGCCGCAACGCGGCCCCGAGCCCGAGATCAAAGCCGTCCATGACCGCGAAACCGATCAGCAGCAGGCCGAGCAGCAGCCACCAGATCACGCGCAGCGTCGCGTAGTCGAGCATCGCCAGGCCTCCCGATCAGGCTTTCACCGGCCAGTAGCCGAGGCCGTCCGGCCCGCGCCGGATGGCGCGCGTCATCAGGAACGCGTCGATCGCGGCGAGTGCCGTGTAGAACACGAGGAAGCCGAGCAGCGAGCCGAGCACGTTGGACGCACTGGTCGGCGAGGCGCCCATGAACGTGGGCAGGATGCCGTCGATGGCCCACGGCTGGCGGCCGTACTCGGCGACGATCCAGCCCAGTTCGGCCGCGATCCACGGCAGCGGCAGGCTGTAGAACGCTACCCGCAGGAAGCCGCGGTGGTAGTCGAATCGATGGCGCGTCGAGAGGAAGAACGCGGTCGCGAACAGCGCGATGAAGAACAGCCCCAGGCCCACCATGAACCGGAAGCACCAGAACAGCACCGGCACGTCCGGTACGGTCGACCAGGCCGCCTGGTCGATCTGCGCCGGGCTCGCGCTGGCCGGATCGCTGGTGAAGCGCAGCAGCAGCAGCGCGTAGCCCAGGTCGTCCCGGTGGGCCTCGAAGCGGGCGCGCGCCGCCGGGTCGGGCGCATCGGGCGGATCGGCGCGCAGCGTCTGCAGCGCCTCGTAGGCCTGGATGCCGCTGACGATGCGCTGGCGCGAGCCGGCCACGAGCTCGACGATGCCCGCGACCGGCGTGTCGATCGAGCGGGTCGCGATGAGCCCGAGCAGCCACGGGATGCGCACCGCCGCGTGCGTGGTGCGCGCGGCGACATCGGGGAAGCCGAAGGCCGTGAAGGAGGCCGGCGGCGTCTCGGTATGCCAGTCGGCTTCGATCGCGGCGATCTGCATCTTCTGGGTGCTGCTCGCGAGGTAGCCGGATTCGTCGCCGAGCACGACCACCGACAGCGAGCAGGCGAGTCCGAAACTCGCGGCCACCGCCATCGAGCGCCGCGCGATCTCGACGTTGCGCCCCTGCAGCAGGTACCAGGCGCTGATCGCGAGCACGAATACCGAGCCGAGTTCGTAACCGGCCGCGACCGTATGCACGAATTTGGCCTGGGCCACCGGGTTCAGGAACACCTCGCGGAACGACACCAGCTCCATGCGCATCGTGTGGTAGTTGAACTGCGCGCCGACCGGATTCTGCATCCAGCCATTGGCGACCAGGATCCACAGCGCCGAGAAGCTCGAGCCGATCGCGACCAGGCCGGTCACCACCAGGTGCGCCACGCGCGACAGCCGGTCCCAGCCGAAGAAGAACAGTCCGACGAAGGTCGACTCCAGGAAGAAGGCCATGAGGCCCTCGATCGCGAGCGGCACGCCGAAGATGTCGCCGACATAATGCGAGAAGTAGGCCCAGTTGGTTCCGAACTGGAATTCCATCGTGATGCCGGTGGCGACGCCCATCGCGAAATTGATGCCGAACAGCAACCCCCAGAAGCGCGTCATGCGCCGCCAGATCTCCCGGCCGGTCATCACGAACACCGACTCCATGATCACCAGCAGCATGGACAGGCCGACCGTGAGCGGCACGAACAGGAAGTGATAGAGCGCCGTGAGGGCGAACTGCAGGCGCGAGAGCGCCACGACGTCCAGGTCGATCATGCGTGTCCGGTCCTGAAGAACAGGAACCACAGCAGCGCCAGGGCCAGCACCTTGGCGATCAGCGTACCGGTGATGCGCAGCGCCAGCGTGCGGCGCCAGTGGTCAGGCGGTGGTGGACCCTCGGGCATCGACGGGTGGCTCCTTCCGGCTAATGGGACGGTACTGGTGCCATTATGGGCAGGGCTCCGGCGGGTAGCCACCGCGGCGGCCGGTCGTCACCCCGGCGGGGAGGCGGCATCCGTACATGCACGGATGTGGGGCAGCGGGCACGAGCGCAATGCTGAGGCGGTCCGACACGGAGTCAATGATGGACCGACCGCACGCCTATTCCCCCGAGCACCAGGGGCTGTTCGAGCTGCTGCTGCTGGAGCGTCGAGCGGCGCTGCGATCGCGCCTGGCCGACACGCTTGCGGCCGGCACCGCGAGCTGGCAGTCCGCGCCGGCGCATGAGGTCACGGACACGAAGGACCAGGCCACCCACAACCTGACGGCGGAGGCCGCCGCGGCGGAGGTCGCGCGATTGCGCGAGGCGCTGGCCGATGCCGACCAGGCGATCGAACGGCTCGAGGGCGGCGCGTTCGGATACTGCACCCGCTGTGGGGAAGCGATCGCGCTGGAGCGGCTGCGCAGCGCGCCGTGCAGCCCGCGCTGCCGGGCCTGCCAGGAGCGCTTCGAGTCCAGCCACGGCCGGGTTCAGTACGGCAGCCCGACGTAGTTCTCCGCCAGCGAGGTCATCGCGGCGCGCGAGGACACCAGGTACTCGAGTTCGGCGTGCTGGATGCGCTGGTCGAAGGCGCTGCCCTCGGGAAAGCGGTGCAGCATCGAGGTCATCCACCACGAGAAGCGCTCGGCCTTCCAGACGCGCTGCAGCGCGCGGGCTGAATAGGCATCGATGCCGTCGGAGCGCTGCTCGCGGTAGTACTGCCGCAAGCCCTGCCACAGGTAATAGACGTCGCTGGCGGCGAGATTCAGGCCCTTGGCGCCGGTCGGCGGCACGATGTGCGCGGCGTCCCCGACCAGGAACAGGTTGCCATAGCGCATCGGCTCGGCGACGAAACTGCGCAGCGGCGCGATGCTCTTCTCGATCGACGGGCCCGGCTGCACGCGCGCCGCGGCGGTCGCGTCCAGTCGCCGGAGCAGCTCTTCATAGAAGCGGCCATCGGGCCAGTCCTGCACGTGATCGTCGAGCCGGCACTGGATATACAGCCGGCTGCGCGTCGGCGAGCGCATCGAGCACAGCGCGAAGCCGCGCTCGTGGTTCGCATAGATCAGTTCCTCGGATACCGGCGGGCGGTCGACCAGGATGCCCAGCCAGCCGAATGGATAGACGCGCTCGTATACCCGCAGCACGTGCTCCGGGATGCTCTGGCGGCTCACGCCGTGAAAGCCGTCGCAGCCGGCGATGAAATCGCACTCGAGCTGCTGGGCCGCGCCACCGTGCTGGAAGCGCACGGTCGGCGTGCCGCCGTTCACGTGGTGCAGCGTGACGTCGGTGCTCTCATAGAGGGTGGGGGCGCCGCCCGCGGTCCGGGCCTCCATCAGGTCGCGCGTGATCTCCGTCTGGCCGTAGACGATCACGCTGCGGCCGACGAGTTCCTGGAAATCGATGCGGTAGCGCTGGCCACCGAAGCCGATCTCGATGCCGTCGTGGATCAGTCCTTCGCGGTGCATGCGCTCCCCGACCCCGGCGGTGTCGAGCAGGTCCGCCGCCCCCTTTTCGATGACACCGGCACGAATGCGGCCGAGCACGTAATCCGCGGAGCGCTGCTCGAGGATGACGTTCGGTATGCCGTCGTTGGTCAGCAACTGGCCGAGCAGCAGGCCCGACGGGCCGGCGCCGATGATCGCGACTGCGGTGCGCATGGCTTGGACTCCCCGTCCGCAACAGCGGGAGAGTATACGTAGTTGCGCGCATGGAGCGCAGCGCCGTCGGGGCGCAAACTGTCCGAACCACACTGGGGAGCCTATGAGCGCCATTCGCCGCATACTCGTCGCCGTCAAGGATCTGCAGGCGCGCTCCATGCCAGCGGTGCTGAAGGCCGCTCAGCTCGCGCGTGCCCACGGTGCGAAGCTCGAGCTGTTCCACGCGCTGACCGAACCGGTGTTCGCCGACGCGCTGACCCTCTACCAGCAGGGTCTGCCGGCGCTCGAACAGCACACGCGCCAGCAGGCCTTGCGCCGGCTCGAGTCGATTGCCGATCGCCTGCGCGCGCACAGCATCAGCGTCCAGGTCGCCGCCGAGTGGGATTACCCGGCTTACGAGGCGATCGTGCGCGAGGGCCTGCGCACGCGCGCGGACCTGATCGTCGTCGGCCCGCATCCGGGCAGCCACAAGGCGCCGTGGCTGCTGCGGCTCACGGACTGGGAACTCGTGCGCGTGTGCCCGGTGCCGCTGCTGCTGGTCAAGAATCCGCGCGCCTACCGCCACCCGGCCGTGCTCGCCGCGATCGATCCGACGCATGCCTACGCGAAGCCGCTGCAGCTCGATCGCGAGATCCTGAAGGCTGCCGAGGCCATGGCCACCGGGCTGTCGGGCCGGCTGCATGCCGTACACGCCTACCCGGTACTGCCGCTCGCGGCGGCCGTACCCGGTACGCTGACCCCGGGGGCGTGGCGCCGGATCGAGCGGCAGGAAGAGCGTTCGGCGGCGGCGCGCTTCGAGCGCGCGCTGCGCCCGGTGCGGGTGCCACGCGCGCGCCGCTACCTGTTCGACTGCAATCCGATCGATGCGATCGCGGAAGCCGCGCGCCGCAGCCACAGTGCGATCGTCGTGATGGGCGCGGTGTCGCGTTCCGGGTTCAAGCGGCTGCTGATCGGCAACACCGCCGAACGCATCCTGGACGCGCTCGGCTGCGATGTGCTGGTCGTCAAGCCGGAGGGGTTTCCGGTCCGCATCGCGCGCGCGGCGCGCGGCCCGCGGGTGGCCATGACGGTGCCGCCGTCCGGGGTCGGGTATTTCTGATCGATGCTGCATCGCACTATCCGGTATCGATCGTGAGGGAAATTGCCGATTGACGCTCGCGGCAGAAAGGCGGAACTTTTCACTCGACCGCAAGAGAAGGGGAACAGCATGAGTACCGCCATGTCCGAGCCCTTTGATCCGCTGCGCTTCTGTCCCGCGCCGCCCGACCAGCAGGCGGAACGGAAAACCATGGTGGCCGAGGCTGCGTACTTCCGGGCCGAGCGCCACGGGTTCACGCCCGGGCACGAGCTGGAAGACTGGGTCGCCGCCGAGCACGAGGTGGATGCACTGCTGAGTGGAGCGGCTCCCGCGCCAGCGGCAGAGAAAGCCTGAACGCCCGGCCCCGGAACCCTACGGTGGCAGGAACAGCAGGTCGCCGCCGGACGGCACTGGCCGGTCGGCGGTGAGCTGCCGGATGAGCGCGGGGAGGCGCGGTCCCGGCTGCACCCGCAACGCGAGCAGGTCGAATCCGCCGTCGGTGCTGGCAGCGCTCCCGAACGGAATGGCGTGCAGCTCGGCACCACAGGCTGCGCACAGCGCGGCGAGCATGCGGTCGTCGTCCGGCACCACGGCGGCTGCGCCTCGCGGGGCATCCACCGCGAGTCCGAAGCGCGGGCGCGGCTGCCACGCGCGTCCCTGCGTGAGCAGCACGGGGGCTGGCGCGTGCATCAGCAGCGGCCAGTCGATGCGCAGCTCGCTGTGCCCGCCGAGCCGCTCGGTGCTCTTCACGATCACCGCCGAGCCGGCCGCCTGCGCCTTGCGCGCGACCTGCTCGTGCAGGCGGCCCTCGAACGCGGCGTCGGTCGTGATCTGTACGTCCGGCGCGGCAACCGAAGTGCGCAGGGACTCGAGGTACGCGTGTGCCTGGGCGCGCGTCTCCGGCGCCTGCGCCGACAGCGGTACGTACCCACGCTCGGTGCTGCAGAACAGGATGTCGAGGCGCGCCCGCAGGTATCGTGCCACCATCAGCGCCCGGTTTATGCTCTGCTGGATCGAATCCTCGGCCTCGGCGATGAGCAGAATGGAAGTCATAGATCGTCGCGCAGCGTCATCCGAGCAGGCCTGCGCCTTCAATCCGTACCACTACCTACCGCCGCGGCGGTGGGCGCGATGACCGGCCCCGCGAACCATTCGTCCGAGACCGAGGCGCTGCTGGATGCCGCGGTGGACGCGGTGATCCTGATCGACCATGACGGCCTGATCGAGGTATTCAACCGCTCGGCGGAGCGGCTGTTCGGCTACGCGGCGCCCGAGGTCGTGGGCCAGAACGTCAAGCTGCTGATGGGCGACGTCGACCGCCGCCAGCACGACGGCTACATGGAACGCTACGGGCGTTCCGGCGTGCCGCACATCATCGGCATCGGCCGCGAGGTGATCGCGCGGCGCAAGGACGGCTCCACCTTTCCAACCTTCCTGTCGGTCGGGCGCGTCGCCGGCGCCGATCCGCCGCGCTTCGTCGGCTTCATCCAGGACCTCACGCTGCGCAACCAGGCGCTGGGCGCGGCGCTGCGCGAGCGTGACCGGGCCAGCCGCTACCTGGAAGCGGCGCAGACCATCCTGGTCGCCCTCGACCCGCAGGGCCGCGTCACGCTGGTGAACCGCAAGGGCTGCGAGGTACTCGGTTGCGACGAGCCGGCGCTGCGTGGCGCGGACTGGTTCGAGTCGGTCGTGCCCGAAACCGACCGGCAGCGCGCGCGCGAGGACTTCGCCCGCTACCTCGAGCAGTGGCCGTACCAGCCGCATCACGTGGTGTATCCGGTGCGTTCGCGCGCCGGGGGAGTGCGCACGATCGCCTGGCGCTGCGTCGTGGTGGAGGAGAGTGCGGACGGCGTGACCGGCATCCTGTGCTCGGGCGACGACGTGACCGACGCGCTGCATGCGGCCGAGGAGGCGCGCGAGGCGCGCGAGCGCATGATGCACGTGTCGCGCCTCGCGACCATGGGCGAGATGACGACCGGCATCGCGCACGAACTGAACCAGCCGCTGGCCGCGATCGCGACCTATGCGCAGGCGGCGCGGCGCCTGCTCGGTGCTCCGCAGCAGCCGACCGCGGAGATCGGCGATGCGCTCGAGCAGATCGCGGCGCAGGCACTGCGCGCCGGAGAGATCATCCGCCGGCTGCGCGCGCTGGTTCGCGGCGGGCAGGCGCAGCGCGAGCCGACGCACCTGAACACGCTGATCCGGGAGCTCGGCACGCTCACGCGCGCGGACGCGCGCCTGCACGACATCCGCGTGACCCTCGATCTGGCCCCGGAGCTGCCGCTGCTCGAGCTCGACCCGATCCAGATCCAGCAGGTGCTGCTGAACCTGGTGCGCAATGCCGAGCAGGCCCTCGAGGCCGTGCCGGCGGGCGAACGGGAGATCGTGATCAGTACCCGGCGCTGCGCGAGCGGGGAGGTCGAGGTGCGGGTGCGGGACAGCGGCCCCGGAGTATTGCCGGGGATCCTGCCGAGCCTGTTCCAGCCGTTCGCGACCAACAAGCTGGAAGGCACCGGCTTGGGCCTGGCGATCAGTCGCAGTATCATCGAGGCCCATAGGGGTAAGCTGGAATACGCACCAGAAACGCCGCGGGGCGCCAGCTTCGTGTTTCGCCTGCCGGTGACGTCGAGGGATGCCGATTGAAAGCGCCCGTACCGACCGTGTTCGTCATCGATGACGACGATGCCGTCCGCGGCTCGCTGCGCCTGCTGTTCCGTTCCATCAGCCTGCCGGTGCAGGTGTTCGCCTCGGCGCAGGAATTCCTGCCGCAGTACTCGCTCGACCAGCCCGGCTGCCTGGTGGTCGACGTACGCATGCCGGGGATGTCGGGCCTCGAGCTGCAGCACGCATTGAACCTGCGCGGCGCGACGGTACCGGTGATCTTCATCACGGGCCACGGCGACATCGCGATGGCGGTGGAAGCGATGCAGCATGGCGCCTTCGACTTCCTGGCCAAGCCGTTCCGCGACCAGGACCTGATCGACCGGGTGCAGCGGGCGATGCAGCAGGATGCCGCGCACCGGCTCGAGTTCGACAACTGCGCGCGCATCCGCGAGCGCCTGGAGTCGCTGACCCCACGCGAGCGCGAGGTGCTGACGCTGGTCACGAGCGGCAAGGCCAACAAGATCATGGCGGCCGAACTCGGCGTGAGCCAGCGGACCATCGAGATCCACCGGGCGCGCGTGATGGAGAAGATGCAGGCCAGCTCGCTCGCCCAGCTGGTGCGCATGAACCTCGAAGTGCGCGGCAGCGCGGCGGGCGGCGGCGCGCCAGCCTAGCGCCGCGCCATCGTGCCGGCGGCGCCAGGCTCCCTGCTGCGGTAGCTACCTATCGCAGGCGACCCGCGGCGCGCGCATCCTCGAGACCGGGACCCGTTGCCTGACCAACCGTACAGGAGCCCATCGATGCACGGACATGCCGAGCGCGTACTGGACGACCTGCAGCAGCTCATCGCGCAGTTCGAGGAACTCGTGCAGGGGTCCCTGAGCGGGGCCGGAGCGCAGGTCGGTGACACCTCCGAGCGGCTGCAGGCCGGCATCCGCCGGGCCCGTGAGCGCCTCGCCGGCTTCGAGAAGGAGTTCGGCCGCGACGTGGGCGAGGGCGCGCGAGCGGCCGACCGCTACGTGCGCGAGCATGCCTGGGCCGCCATCGGGATCACCGCCGCGGCCGCGTTCCTGCTCGGCCTGCTCGTCGCGCGGCGAGACTGACGCACGCTGGCCCCGGATTGCAGGATCGCGATGTCAGACGAGGAGGCGCCGCGCCGTGATGGCCTGAAGTCCGTGCTGCTGCTGCTGCGCGGACTCGGGGCTGCGGCCGGCTCGCTGATCGGCAGTCGCCTGGAGATGCTGATCGAGTTCGAGCGCCGGGAAGTCGCGCGCGCGGCGCGCGTGTTCGCACTGTGCCTGGCAGCGGCGGTGTTCGCCTGCGCCGCCACCGGCTTCGCCGCGCTCGCCGTGCTGTACGCGGCCGGCGAGGCGCATCGGGTCGCCGCGGCGATCGGCATCGCGGCCGTGTTCGCGTGCCTGGCGCTGCTGGCGATACGCCTCACCGGCGCGAAGTAGCGCCCGGCGCCGCAGCGCCGGCTGACTCCCGTTTATGAGACCATTGCCGGCATCCACGGGATGCCAGGGGGGCGACGCGCATGCAGCTGAAAGACCCGAGCCTGCTCAGGAGCCAGTGCTTCATCGACGGCCAATGGGTGGGCGCCGACGACGGCGGGCACTTCGACGTGCACAACCCGGCTACCGGCGCCGTGATCGGCCCGGTGCCGACGGCGGGCGCCGCCGAGACCGGGCGGGCGATCGCGGCCGCGGCGCGTGCGTTCCCGGGCTGGAGCGCGCGCACCGCCGAGGACCGCGCGCGCGTGCTGCGCCGGTGGTACGAACTGATGCTTGCGCACCAGGAGGATCTCGCGATCCTGATGACCAGCGAGCAGGGCAAGCCGCTGGCCGAATCGCGCGGCGAGATCGTCTATGCCGCCGGTTTCATCGAATGGTTCGCGGAGGAGGCGCGTCGCGTCTACGGCACGACCATTCCCTCGCCGTGGCCGGACCGCCGCATCGTGGTCACGCGCGAACCGGTCGGCGTGTGCGCCGCGATCACGCCGTGGAACTTCCCGGCCGCGATGATCACGCGCAAGGCGGGCCCGGCGCTCGCCGCGGGCTGCACGATGATCGTGAAGCCGGCCGAGCAGACCCCGCTGTCCGCGCTGGCGATGGCGGAGCTGGCGACCCGCGCGGGCGTGCCGGCCGGGGTGTTGAACGTGCTGACCGGCCCACCGCGCGCGATCGGCGGGGCGCTCACCGGCGATGCGCGGGTGCGCAAGCTCAGCTTCACCGGCTCGACCGAGGTCGGCCGCCTGCTCGCGGCGCAGTGTGCGCCCACGATCAAGCGCCTGTCGCTCGAGCTCGGCGGCAACGCGGCGTTCATCGTATTCGACGATGCCGACCTCGACGCCGCGGTCGAAGGGGCGATCGTCTCCAAGTACCGCAACACCGGCCAGACCTGCGTGTGCGCGAACCGCCTGCTGGTGCAGGAGGGCATCTACGACGCGTTCGCGGCCCGGCTCGCCGCGCGCGTCGCGGCGCTCAAGGTCGGCGACGGGCTGCAGGCCGGCGTCGAGCAGGGCCCGCTGATCGACGCGGCCGCGCTCGCGAAGGTCGAGGAGCTGATGGCCGACGCGCGTGCGCAGGGCGCGCGCGTGCTGACCGGCGGCGCGCGCCACGCCCTCGGCGGCACGTTCTACCAGCCGACCGTGCTCACCGAGGCGCAGCCGGCGATGCGGTTCGCGCACGAGGAGATCTTCGGGCCGGTGGCGCCGCTGTACCGCTTCCGCGACGAGGCCGACGCGATCCGGCTCGCGAATGCCACCGAGTACGGGCTGGCGTCGTATTTCTACTCGCGCGACGTCGGGCGCGTGTGGCGCGTCGCGCGCGCGCTCGAGTGCGGCATCGTCGGCATCAACACCGGCCTGATCAGCACCGTGGTCGCGCCGTTCGGTGGCGTGAAGCAGTCGGGCCTCGGGCGCGAGGGTTCCTACCTCGGCATCGACGAGTACCTCGATGTGAAGTACCTGTGCATGGGCGGGCTGTAGGGGAGGGCTGTAGGGGAGGGCTGCAGGGGAGTGCCGTGCGAGGGTTGGGCCTCAAGCGGTAGGGACCTGGAGGGGCGGGTCCCACGGATTCAGAACCATGACGCCGGTCGGCTCGAAGTCCGCGACGTTCCGCGTCACCACGGTCATGCCGTGCGTCAGAGCGGTGGCGGCAATCAGTGCATCCCGAATCGGTCGCGGGTCCGGCACGTGAAGGGCGGCGCTACGGCGAGCTACCGTGGTATCGATCGGGAGGACGCGCTCGGAGAAGGTCGGCAACACGTGCTCGTCGAGCCACGCTCGCAGTATCGCGCCGGTGGACGGGTCGCGCCGCTCGGCCAGCAGCGTGCCCAGTTCCAGCTCCTGCACGACGACGACCGACAGGAACAGACCGCCAGCGGCGACCGTGCGAGCCCACGCCACAACGTTCGCGTCGGCCTTGCCCGCCCTGGCCTTGCGCAGTTCGGACAGGACATTGGTGTCGAGCAGATACATCAGGTGAATTCGGCCGCGCGGGCCGGTTCGCGCATCGGCGGAATTTCCCATCGTGCGTCTTCCACCCCGGGTGGCCATCCGAGGCTGTCGATGATGCTGCCCTGCGCTTCGGTCAAGCGCCGATATTCCTGAATACTGAGCAGTACATGCGCCGGTGTTCCGCGGTCGGTGATGAACACCGGTCCATCCGTGGCGGCCCTTTTGGCTCGGCTAGTGTCCTGATTGAACTCCCGGCTGGATAGAATCGTGATCGGCATGGACGGGTTTCTCTGGTGCCGCAATTGTAGAAACATTACTACAATATCGTATAGGCGGCAAGCAACCGCCCGGATGCGGAATGCCGCCGGGCGGCGGCACGTGAGAATGGATCAGGTACTTTCGGAGCGGCACGTCGAGCGCGAGAACGCCGGGACCGCGGCTTCCGGCGCGACCGGTGCCGGCACGCCCGCGAGCGCGCTCTGCAGCAGACTCAGGGCTTCGGCCGGATCGTCGGCGAACTGGAACAGCTGCAGGTCCTCCGGTGCGATCATGCCGTGACGCACCAGCGCCTCGAAGTTGATGACCTCGCGCCAGAACTTCGTGCCATAGAGCACGATCGCGATGCGGCGCTCGAGCTTGCGCGTCTGCGCCAGCGTCAGGATCTCGGTCAGCTCATCGAGCGTGCCGAAGCCGCCGGGAAACACGACCAGCGCGCGCGCCAGGTGCGCGAACCACAATTTGCGCATGAAGAAGTAGCGGAACTCGAACCCTAAGCCGGGCGTGATGTAGCGGTTCGGGTGCTGCTCGTGCGGCAGGCTGATGTTCAGCCCGATGGTGCGCCCGCCCGCCTCGGCCGCGCCGCGATTGGCCGCCTCCATGATGCCCCCGCCGCCGCCGGAGCAGATCACGAAGCGATGCTGGCCTGCGGGCAGGCCGCACGACCAGGCGGTCAGCGTCCGGGCGAGTTCCTGCGCTTCCTGCAGGTAATGGCCCAACGGGCCGTCGCGGGTCAGGCGCGCGGAGCCGAAGAACACCACCGTGTCGTGCACGCGCGCGCGCTGGAAGGCCGCCATCGGCTTCAGGTACTCGGCGATGATGCGCAACGGGCGGGCCGCATCGCTCGCGAGAAACGCGGGATCTTCGAGTGCGAGCGCGCTGTGCGTGGGCCCGGCTGGCGGGGCGGGTGGATCGGCCGGCATGGACCTACCCCTCGGGCCTGGCGGATCCCAGGGCCGCAAAATCGATGTAGCCGCGCTGGACATTGGTGCTGAGCAGCTCCACGGCGACCCGATCGCCGACGTCGAGGCCCGCCATGCCCCGCACCACGCGTCCCTCGACCGCGGGGGACATGATTCGCACCCATGTGCCCTCGGCGGACGCGCCGGTCACGATGGCGTCGAAGTGCGCGCCGATCCGCGGCGCCAGCAGCAGCGCGGCGCCGGACTTGGCGACCTGCCGCTCGACCTTCGCGGCGCTGTTCTCCTGCTGCGTGCAATGCGCCGCGAGCGCGCGCAGCGTCTCGAGCGGATAGGGCGGTGGCGCGTTGGCGAGCGCCGCCTTGAGCAGCCGCTGGGTGATCAGGTCCGGAAAACGCCGGTTCGGCGCGGTCGAGTGCGTGTAGTCGCGCACCGCGAGCCCGAAGTGGCCCGGGCTCGGCTCGCCGGGCAGCTCGAGCACGTACTCCCCGGCGCCGAGCAGCTTGACCACGCACAGCGACAGGTCCGGGAAGCGCTGCGGGTCGGCGCGGCGGCGCTCGAGCAGGAAGCGGTTGAGCGCCACGGCATCGGGGCGTTCGGGCAGCGAGCCGCCGAGGCCGGCCGCGAGCGCGACGATACGCTCCCAGCGCTTGGGTGCGCGGACCACGCGCCGCAGCGCCGGCACGCCGCGCTGGTCCAGGAAGCGCGCGCTGACGCCGTTGGCGGCGATCATGAAGTCCTCGATCAGGCCCTTGGCGCGGTTCTTCGAATCCGGCTTCAGGTCGTTGAGCAGCCCGCCCTCGAACACCGCGCGCGCCTCGATGGTCTCGAGCGTCAGGGCGCCCTGTTCATGGCGCACCGCGCGCAGCCGTGCCGCCACCTGGTCCTGCAGCCGCAGCTGTGCATCCATGCCGGGCACGCCCGCGAGCGCGCTCGGCATGGCCGCGGCGCCGTCGAGCCAGGCCGCGACGCTGTCGTAGGCGAGCTTGGCGCGGTTGTGCACCAGCGCGCGGAAGATCTCCGATCCGGCGATCGCGCCATCCGGCGTGACGTCCATCGCGATCACCACGGCGAGCCGGTCACGGCCCGCGGCCAGCGAGGTCAGGTCGGTCGAGAGCCGCTCGGGCAGCATCGGGAAGATCTGCGCGGCGGTGTAGACCGAGGTGGTGTTCGGCGCGCGTGCGCGTCGAGCGGCGAGCCGCGCCGCGACCAGTGCGTCGACGTCGGCGATCGCGACCAGGATGCGCACGATGCCGCCGGCGCAGCGGCTCGGCGACCGAGAGCTGGTCGAGGTCGCGCGAGTCGTCGTTGTCGATCGAGCACCACAGGAGCTCGCGCAGGTCGCGGATGCCCGGCTCGCGCGCCGCCGCGGCACACACCCGGTCGGCGGCGTTCGCGGCCAGTGCCTGGACCTGGGCGAGGGCGGCGGCGGGAAAGTCCGGCTCGAGGCCGCGCTCCTGCATGACCCGGTGCGCGATGCTGCGCAGGATCCCGGTGTCGACTCCGCCCTGGCTCATCCGCTCATCATAGCGCGGGGAACGCGGCGGCCTCGGTCGGACAGACGATGCGACCCTGAACCCGGAACCTTGACCTGTGTCGCGATAACGATGCGCACGCTGGTAGATTAACGGGGATTAACCTTCCGGCCACCTGCGTTTCATGCGCCCGCGCCTATGCTGGAGTGCTCGTGGCGCCGCAGCGCCACCCTCAAGGTGTCGGGCT
Source organism: uncultured Gammaproteobacteria bacterium (assembly GCA_963838275.1). Classification (GTDB taxonomy): domain Bacteria; phylum Pseudomonadota; class Gammaproteobacteria; order Steroidobacterales; family Steroidobacteraceae; genus FEN-1191. The sequence continues at coordinate 19,556 of CAWIQV010000017.1, forward strand.
CGCAGGAGATTGCTGATTTCATGGTCTTGAATCTGTTCGCTTTGCGGTCCGGCCGCTGCTGGGGTTGGGTGCTCGTCCTGGCGGCGAGCTGCGCGGCTGCGCCCAGCCTGCGCGCCGCGGAACGGGGTGGTCCGGGCGCGGGACCTGGTGCCCCGATCGCCGTCGACAGCGCGCTGGTAGCCCGCACCGACGTACCGATCTACCTCGATGGCCTGGGCACGGTGCAGGCGTTCAATACCGCGACCATCACGGCGCGTATCGACGGGGCGCTCGAGCGCGTGGACTTCACCGAGGGCCAGATGGTCCAGAAGGGTGCGGTGCTCGCGCAGATCGATTCGCGCCCGGCGCAGGCGGCCCTCGACCAGGCGCTGGCGATGCAGGCACGCGATGCCGCCAACCTCGCCGGCGCGCAGCGCGATATGGACCGCTACGAGGCCCTGATCCCGCAGAACCTGGTCAGCCGCCAGCAGCTCGACGCACAGCGCTCGCTGGTCGATCAGCTCAAGGCGCAGGTGCAGGTCGACCGCGCCGCGATCGACAACGCGCGCACCCAGCTCGACTACACGCGCATCACCTCCCCGATCACCGGCCGTACCGGGCTGCGCCTGGTCGACCCGGGCAACATCGTGCACGCCAGCGACACCCGCGGCATCGTCGTGGTCACCCAGGTGCAGCCGATCGCGATCATCTTCACGCTGCCCGAGGATGTGCTGCCGCAGATCAACCAGGCGCTCGCCGCCGGCGCGGTGCAGGTGACCGCGTTGTCGCGCGACGGCAAGAGCGCGCTCGACACCGGCAGCCTCGCGCTGGTCGACAACCAGATCGACGCCACGACCGGCACCATGCGCCTGAAGGCGACCTTCCCGAACCTGCACAACACCCTCTGGCCCGGGCAGTTCGTCAACACGCGGGTGCTGGTGCAGCGCCAGCGCGGCGCGCTGACCGTGCCGAATGCCGCGATCGAGCACGGTCCGAACGGCCCCTTCACCTACGTGATCAAGGCCGATTCCACGGTCGAGGCGCGCGCCCTCACGCTCGGCGCGCAGAGTGGCGAGCTGACCGTCGTCAGCTCGGGGCTCGCGCCCGGCGAGCAGGTCGTGACCAGCAACCAGTACCGCCTGCAGCCCGGCGCGCACGTGCACAGCACCGCGCTGATGGCCCAGCCCGGCAAGGCGGCGGCGCCGGACGAGCTCGCGCGCCGACGCGCACCATGAACGTCTCCGAGCCGTTCGTCCGCCGGCCGATCGCCACCTCGCTGCTGATGGGCGGGATCCTGCTGATCGGTCTCGTGGCCTGGCCGCTGCTGCCGGTCGCGCCGCTGCCGCAGGTCGACTTTCCGACCATCCAGGTCGGCGCCGGACTGCCTGGCGGCAGCCCCGAGACCATGGCCTCCTCGGTGGCGCAGCCGCTCGAGCGCCAGTTCGCGCAGATCCCGGGCGTCACGCAGATGACCTCGGTCAACGTGCTCGGCAGCAGCTCGATCACGCTGCAGTTCGACCTCGACCGCAACATCGACGCCGCCGCCCAGGACGTGCAGTCGGCGATCGACGCGGCCGGCGGGGCAGCTGCCGAAGAACCTGCCCTCGCCGCCTTCCTACAAGAAGGTGAACCCCGCCGACTCGCCGATCCTGGTGCTCTCGGCGCACTCGGACGTGCTGCCGCTCACGGTGGTCGACGACTACGCCGAGAACATGATCGCGCAGCAGATCTCGCAGATCCCCGGCGTCGCGCAGGTCGGCATCATGGCGGCAGAAGAAGCCGGCGGTGCGGGTGCAGGTCGACCCGGCGAAGATCGCGGCGCTCGGGATCCAGCTCGAGGACATCGCCGGGGTCATGACCACCGCGACGGTCAGCGCGCCGAAGGGCTCGATCAACGGCCCGGAACATGCCTACACGATCTACGACAACGACCAGCTCGACCGCGCCGCGCCGTGGAACGACATCGTGATCGCGTACCGCAACGGTGCGCCGGTGCGCATCCGCGACATCGGCGTCGCGGTCGATGCGCCGGAGAACACGCAGGTCGCCGCGTGGCAGAACGGCAAGCCGGGCATCCAGCTGATGGTGTTCAAGCAGCCCGGCGACAACGTGATCGAGACCGAGCGGCGCGTCGAGCAGCAGCTGCCGCATGCGCTGCTGTCGGTGCCGCCCTCGCTCAAGGTCGACAAGCTCGTCGAACCGCACCACCACGATCACGGCCTCGCTGCACGACGTGGAATTCACGCTGGTGCCTGAGCGTGGCGCTGGTCGTCATGGTGATCTTCCTGTTCCTGCGCAATTTCTGGGCCACCATCATCCCGGGCGTGACCGTGCCGCTGGCGCTGCTCGGCACCGCGGCACTGATGTACGTGGTCGGCTACACGCTCGACAACCTGTCGCTGATGGCGCTCACCATCGCGGTGGGCTTCGTGGTCGACGATGCGATCGTGATGCTCGAGAACATCTACCGCCACATCGAGGACGGGCCTGACGCCGCTGGAGGCCACGCTCAAGGGCTCGCGCGAGATCGGCTTCACGATCATCTCGATCAGCGTGTCGCTGGTCGCGGTGTTCATCCCGCTGCTGCTGATGGGCGGCATCATCGGCCGCCTGTTCCGCGAGTTCGCGGTGACGGTGACCATGACGATCGCGGTGTCCGCGTTCGTGGCGCTCACGCTGTCCCCGACCATGGCCGCGCTGTTCCTGCGCGACGAGCACAAGGTCAAGCATAGCCGCGGCTACCTGCTCATCGAGCGCGGCTTCGACGCGTTGCGCCGCGGCTACGAGCGCGGCCTGGACTTCGTGCTGCGGCACCAGCGAGCGACCCTGGCGGTGTTCCTCGGCACGGTGACGCTCTCGGTGCTGCTGTACATCCTGATTCCGAAGGGGTTCTTCCCGCAGCAGGACACCGGCGTGATCTCGGGCGCCTCCGATGCCCCGCAGGACATCTCGTTCCAGGAGATGCTGCGCCGCCAGCACCTGATCACCGACATCGTCGCGCGTGATCCGGACGTGGAGAGCTGGGGTGCTTCGGTCGGCGGCGGCCGGGCGATCAACACCGGCAACCTGTTCATCGCGCTCAAGCCGCGCAGCCAGCGCAAGTCCACCGCCGATGAGGTGATCACGCGGCTGCGGCGCCAGTTCGCCAGGGTGAACGGTGCGACCGCGTTCCTGCAGGCGAACCAGGACCTGAACGTCGGCGGCCGCCAGACGCGAACCCAGTACCAGTACACGCTGACGGATTCGGACCTGGGCGAACTGAACACCTGGGCGCCGCGGCTGCTGGCCCGCTTCCAGGAGCTGCCGCAGCTGCGCGACGTGGCCTCGGACCAGCAGACCAACGGCACGATGCTGTCGGTCACGATCGACCGCGACCAGGCCGCGCGCTTCGGCATCCAGCCGGCGCTGATCGATGCGACGCTCGCCGACGCCTTCGGGCAGCGCCAGGTCACGCAATACTTCACGCAGCTCAACAGCTACCACGTGGTGCTCGAGATCACACCCGAGCTGCAGGGCGATCCGGCCACGCTCAACCAGCTCTACGTCAAGTCGCCGACCACCGGCACGATGGTGCCGCTGTCCACGTTCGTGAAGTACGACACCGACCACACCGCGTTCCTGTCGGTGAACCACCAGGGCCAGTTCCCCGCCGTGACGCTGTCGTTCAACCTGGCGCCCGGCGCCGCGCTCGGGACCGCGGTGGACGCGATCACGAACCTGACCAAGTCGATGAAGATGCCGGAGACGATCAGCGGCACCTTCCAGGGCAATGCGCAGGCATTCCAGAGCTCGCTCAAGAGCACCCCGTACCTGATCCTGGCGTCCCTGGTGGTGGTCTACATCATCCTCGGCATGCTGTACGAGAGCTACATCCACCCGCTCACGATCCTCTCGACGCTGCCCTCGGCCGGCGTCGGCGCGCTGCTGATGCTGATGCTGTTCCACTTCGACCTGTCGGTGATCGCACTGATCGGTATCATACTGTTGATCGGCATCGTCAAGAAGAACGGCATCATGATGGTCGACTTCGCACTGCAGGCTGAACGGGAGCGCGGGCTGCCGCCGGAGATGGCGATCCGTGAGGCCTGCCTGCTGCGCTTCCGGCCGATCATGATGACGACCATGTCGGCGCTGCTCGGCGCGTTGCCCCTGATGCTCGGCACCGGCACCGGCTCGGAGCTGCGCCGGCCGCTCGGGTTCACGATGGTCGGGGGGCTGATCCTGAGCCAGGCGCTGACGCTGTTCACGACGCCGGTGGTATACCTGTACCTGGACCGCTTCACCGGCCGGCGCCGCTCGGAGGCCAGGCAGACGGTCGAGGCGGCGGTCGCCGCGGCGCGCGCGGGCCGGTTCGAGCCCGGCACGCCCCTGCCCGGCGGAGCATGATCGGCGGGTGATCCCCGAGGACAGCCACAGGCATGAAGGTACTGCTGATCGAAGACAACGAGCGCGTCACGCAGTTCGTCGTCAAGGGTCTGAAGGAAGCCGGACACACGGTCGAACACGCCGGCAATGGCCGCGACGGCATGTTCCTCGCCGCCAGCGAGCCCTATGACGCGATCATCCTGGATCGCATGCTGCCCGGGGACATCGACGGGCTCGCGATCATCGAGGCGCTGCGCAAGTCCGGCAAGCGCACGCCGATCCTGATCCTGAGCGCGCTGGCCGACGTCGATGAGCGCATCCGCGGGCTGCGCGCCGGCGGCGACGATTACCTGACCAAGCCGTTCGCGTTCGGCGAGCTGCTCGCGCGCCTGGATGCGCTGACGCGGCGCGCCCAGGGCGATGGCGCGCAGACCCGGCTCGAGGTCGCGGACCTGCGCGTCGACCTGCTGACCCGCAAGGTCACGCGCGGCGAGCGCCCGATCGCGCTGCAGCCGCGCGAGTTCAAGCTGCTCGAATACCTGATGCGCCATGCCGACCAGGTCGTGACGCGCACGATGCTGCTCGAGAACGTCTGGGACTATCACTTCGATCCGCAGACCAACGTGGTCGACGTGCACATCAGCAAGCTGCGCCAGAAGATCGACGCCGATTTCGAGCGGCCGCTGCTGCGCACGGTGCGCAATGCCGGCTACCGGATGAGCTCGCATGACTGACCAGCGCGCTGCAGCGCAGGGTGCCGCATGATCCGCGTGATGCGCTCCTCGGCCGCGAATCTCGCGGCCGCGTATACCGGCCTCGGATTGCTGGCGCTCGCGCTGTTCGCGGCGCCGCTGTGGTATGCGTGGAAGGTCACGATCGAGGACGGCCGGGTCGAGATCCTGCAGGCCGATGCGCTGCGGCTCACGGAGGTGTTCCGCCACGACGGCGCCGACGGCCTGGTCACCTACATCGAGGCGCGGGTACGGCATGCACGTCGCCGGCGAACGCCTGCTGCTGCTGACCGACGCGAACTTCAAGCCGCTCGCCGGCAACCTGCGGGCCTGGCCGATGAACGAGACCGGTGATCCGGACGTGCACAAGATCAGCGTGGTGCGCCACGGCCAGACCGTGCAGGCCGCGGCGGTGGCCGTCGCGCTGCCCGGCGGCTACCACCTGCTGGTCGCGCGCGACCTGGCGCTGTACGCGCCGCTGGAGCACTACTTCTGGTACGCGCTCGGCGAGCGCGGTCGCGATCCTGTCGATCCTCGGCGCGGTCGGCGGCATCCTGATCCGCCGCGCGCTGCTGCTGCGCATCCACGACATCGGCCAGTCGATGACCGGGATCGTGCGCGGCTCGCTGCGCCAGCGGCTGCCGACCCAGCATCGCGGCGATGAGCTCAACGCGCTCTCGCGCACCATCAACGGCATGCTCGACCAGATGGAGCAGCTGATCCACGGCATCCGCGACGTGTCCAATGCCATCGCGCACGACCTGCGCACGCCGCTGGCCGAGCTGCGCTCGCGGCTCGAGGAGCTCGCGCTCACCCAGCCCGCGCGCGGAGGTCACCTTCGCCGAGATCGAAGCCGCGGTGGCCGACGTCGATCGCGTGATCGGGATCTTCAACGCGCTGCTGCGACTGGCCGAGATCGACAGCGGCATGCGCCGCTCCGGCTTCGTGTCACTCGACCTGGCCGAGCTGGCGGCCGCGGCGGTCGAGTTCTACCTGCCGGCCGCCGAGCAGAAGGGCATCCGGCTCACGCTGCAGAACAGTGCGGTGGCGCCGGTGCGCGGGGACCCGGTGCTGCTGGCACAGGCGCTCGGCAATCTGATCGACAACGCGCTGAAGTACACGCCGGAAGGCGGCGAGATCGCCGTGTCGGTGCTGCTGCGCCCCGATGAGGGCGTCGAGATCGTCGGTGGCCGACACCGGACCGGGGATCCCGGCCGCCGAAATGCCGAAGGTCACGCAGCGCTTCTATCGCGGCGACGTCAGCCGCGGCACCCCGGGCGTCGGGCTGGGCCTGAGCCTGGTCGAGGCGGTCGCGCGGCTGCATGGCAGCGCGCTGCAGCTGCAGGACCAGGGCCCCGGACTGCGCGCGCTGATCGCGCTGCCGCCCGATCCGCTGCGGCTCGCGCGGCTGGCCCGCCCGAGCACCGGCGATGCCCCGTACGAGGCGCAGCCGGCGTTTCACGCCTGAGGGGCGCGAATTTACGAATCGCACCATCCGATGGCGCCCTCAGCGCGGCTGCGGGAACTCGTCCAGTAAAGCCCGAATAACCGCTATGAGCGCAGCTACTTTCTCAAGCTGCCGCTCCACTGCCGACTGACACAGTTCATCGGCGAGGTATGCCTCCATTGTCCGGCCGGCCACGAACCGTGGCACGCGCTCCAGCGCCCGGAGCGCGAGCTCCAGATGAACATCAGGCCGCTTGGTCATAGACCGACACCTGGCTTTGCTCGATCGATTGTTTGAGCCGGGAGGCCGGCATGGCGTGCAACTCGACCAGGTCCACTTTGCGGTCCAGCAGCCGCTCCAGCGCCGCCTTGAACCGAAAGTACTGGTCGGCCAGCCCCAGGGAGCGCGAGCGCCCGAACTCCACGGTCAAGTCGATGTCACTGCGCTTCGGATCGAAATCGTCGCGCAACACCGAGCCGAAAGCCCCCAGGCGCCGCACCGCGTAGCGCCGGCACAGGATGCGCAGCCCCCGCAGATGGTTGGCCAGCGGTTCCGGTACAGCAGGACCGTCCTGCCCATCCTCAGCCACTAGCGACAACGAGAGCCGCTCGCCGAGAGCGACCGCCATGCCCACCAGTCGTTCAACCGTGAACCGCTCCAGTTGTCCGCCGCGGATGCGCGAGAAATCTCCCGCCGCTTGCCCGGTCCTGGCATGCGCTTCACGCACGGTCAGCCCACGGCGATCGACGGACGCGATGATGCGTGCCGCCAACTCGATCTTGAGCGACTGAACGGTCTCGGCGCCCGTCGGACGCTCGCGGATGCGCGGGGATCTGCCCATTATCTAATGTTGTCATATTTGACAACACTAATCAACCTGCCACGTATTTGACTTCCGAGGCGCAGCCGGCGTTTCACGCATGACGGATTTGTTGCAGCGGCGCGCACCACCGCGCTGAGGCGACCCGCGCTCCGGGATGCCAAAGCTGTGATCGGCATGGCATTCCAGCCCCCGAGGCTCCCGTAGGATCGATTCATCCAATCGATCCGGGTGGCCGATGGTCCTGGTTCCAGGCAGCGCAACGCCAGATTCAAGGCCAGAGGCGGCCATTTCCGGTCCCGTGCGCGCGCTGCTCGAGCACGGACTGTCGATGCACTTCCAGCCGATCGTGAGCCTGGCCGAGGCGCGCGTGCACGGCCATGAAGCCCTGGTCCGCGGCCCGGCCGACGGTGCGCTGGCCATGCCTGAAGCCCTGTTCGAAGCCGCGCGCCGCGAGGGCATCGTGCTCGCGCTCGAATTCGCATGCATCCGCGTCGCCCTCGAGTCCTGGGCACGCAGCGGGTCGCCGGGAAAGCTGTTCGTGAACCTCAGCGCCTCGGCCCTGACCTCGGCACTGGGCGGCGGACGCCTGGAGCGGAGCATGGCGTTCCTGCTCGATTGCGGCGTGCCCAGCAGCACGCTGGTCGTCGAGCTGACCGAGCACGAGCGGGTCAGTCACTCGGCGCCGCTGCAGTCGGTCGTGGAGCTGCTGCGCCTGCATGGCGTGCAGCTCGCGCTGGATGACTTCGGGGACGGACGCTCCTCGCTGCGCCTGTGGTCCGAGCTCAAGCCGGACTTCGTCAAGATCGACAAGTACTTCACGCGCGGCCTGGCCGAAGACGCCGACAAGCTGCAGACCTTCCGCGCACTGCTGCAGATCGCCGAGACCTTTGGCGCCGAACTGGTGGCGGAAGGCATCGAGACCACCGCGGACCTGCGCGTCCTGCGCGACCTCGGCATACGCTACGGACAGGGCTGGGCGCTGGGCCGGCCGCAGGCGGCGCCGGCGACGGACGTGCCGACGGGCGCCGCGGAGGTGCTGCGGGGACGGGCCATCGCGGTGCTGCCGGAGCTGCGGTTCGCGGCCGCACGCCGCATCAGTGTCTCGCAGTTGCTGATGCAGGCGCCGACCGTGCACGCGAGCAGCACCAACGATGACGTGTTCGGGATCATCAGCGATGACGAATCGCTGCACGGCATCGCGGTCGTGCAGGACGAGCGCCCGGTCGCGCTGATCGACTGCCAGAAGTTCGTGAACCGCTACGCCCGGCAGTTCTTCAAGGAGCTCTACGGGCGGCGCAGCTGCCTGCTGTTCGCGAACCGCGAGCCGTTGCTGGTGGACCTGCACACCGGTATCGAGCAGCTGACTTCCGTACTCACCGCCGCGGAGCAGCATTTCCTGCGCGAAGGCTTCATCATCACCGAGGGCGGTCGCTACCGCGGGCTCGGGACCGGCCAGGCGCTCGTCAAGGCGGTCACCGAAGCGCGCATCGAGGCTGCGCGTCACGCCAATCCGCTGACTTTCCTGCCCGGCAACATCCCGATCAATCAGCACCTCAACCGGCTGCTCGCGAGCGGCGGCGAGTTCGTCGCCGCCTACGCGGATCTCAACCATTTCAAGGCCTTCAACGATTACTACGGCTACTGGCGCGGCGACGAGCTGATCCGCCTGGCAGCCCAGGCGATCGGCGCGCAGTGCGATCCGCGCCGTGATTTCCTCGGTCACATCGGCGGCGATGATTTCATGATCGCGTTCCAGAGCGAGGACTGGCGCAGCCGCTGCGAGCAGATCACGCGGGAATTCAATGCGCGGGCGCTCGGCCTGTACGATCCGGAAGCACGCGTGGCCGGTGGCATCGTCGCCGAGGATCGCACCGGCCAGCTGCGTCACCATGCCTGCACCAGCATGAGCATCGGCGTCGCACCGGTCACGCGCGGCGCCTACGGTAGTGCCGAAGACGTGGCCGCCGCCGCCGCCGCGGCCAAGCGCTACGCCAAGCAGCGGCAGGTCGCGCTCTACCAGCTCGATCCCGGTTCGCCGGTCGCGGCCAGCGGGCGTTACCGGCTGGCGGGCAAGGGCTGAGCGCGCGTCCTTCAGAGCCCGAAGAACAGGTAATCGATCGCCGCGAGCAGCGCGTCACGTGCCGAAGCGAACGAGCCGATCGATTCACGCAGATCCCGCGCGCGTACTCCCATCAGGGCAGGAACCAGTACCAGGTGCTCGGTGCGCCCGATCGTGATCAGCGGCGTGGCCGTGAGCGCGGTGTGGGGCATCACTGCGCGCGGCACGACGGGCGCCACGATGCGTTCCGGAAAGTCGAGCGCCCAGTCCGACTGCAGGACCAGTACGTACGGATAGACCCGGCGCGCCGCGGTGATCGGATTGATGAACGCCTCAAACTGCGTCATCGTCCCGCATCGTCGTCCGCAGCCACCGCGTCGTCTCCTGCGCCCGGCGTTTCGTAGTGTGCGCGTACGAAGTCGGGGAAGGACCCGTGCCGCTCGGCATAGGCGCTGACCGCCGCCAGGCTCGCGCGCAGTTCCTCGGCCAGCGCCTTGGCCTGCAGCGCCGCGTAAGCCGACGCGATCGCTTCTTCGGCCACCCTGGAAGCGTTGATGCCGGCGCCCTTCGCCTTCGCATACAGGTCGGAATTCAGCGTGATGCTGACCGTCTGCTTCGGGGCCTTCGGGGAGTAGAGGGGGTTACGCATGAACGGTATTTTACACGTGTAGAAAACACGTGTCCAAAACGGGTGCGATGGCCGGAATCCAGCCGCTCAGGAAGGCCGGTGGCTGCAGTCCGTGCTCGAAGAGGCTCTGATCGGAATGATCCAGAAGCGCAGGGCTGCCGGACCCCGGACGGGGCTCATGGACGCTCATCGCACCAGCGTTGCGCAGCAAGGAGCGCTGTACCCGAAACTTGCCCAATGACGCAGCAGCAGCGAGCGCGCTCGAAGTGCTCGGCGATCGAGCCGATCAGATCCAGCCCCTTTACGCATTGAACGCGTTCCGCCTTGAAACTCTGGCGCGCTGGCTGCGTCTGAATATTGCGTATTTTCCCGGATAATCCACGTCGGAGCCCGTTGCAGCGCGCGCATTTGACGCTAATATTGCGGCCCCGCATCGCGGGTATGGACTAACCACCTCTGGAAGGATTGAACGCATGAAACTGAACGTTGCAGCCCTGGCCGTACTGGCCGTGACCCTGGCCGCCGCGCCGGTGCTGAGCCTCGCGGCTGATACCGGCACCAGCGCCCCGGCGCCGAAGGCCAAGCACCACCACCACCACAAGTCGGGCGGCACCAGCACCTCGACCGGTACTACGACCGCGCCGAAGTAAGACCGCAAGGTCTCGACCTCCCGTCCCTGCGGACCCCAGGTCCGGCAGGGATGGGAGTTCCTGAGCTCTCGAGGCTTCAGGCCGGATGCGGCGCGCTCGTCTCGAGCTTCGCCGTCAATGAAATCTCGGCGCGCAGCAGGCGCGATACCGGACAGTTCGCCTTGGCGCCGGCGGCGACCTGCTGGAACTGGTCCGAGGACATGCCCGGTACCCAGGCCTCATTGTCCAGGTGCACGCGCGAGATCGTCCAGTTGCCCGCCACCTGTTCGAGGGTCACGGTCGCCTGGGTCGCAAGGCGCTTCGGGCTGAATCCTGCCGCACTCAGGCTCGCCGCGAGCGCCATGGTGAAGCAGCCCGCGTGCGCCGCAGCGATCAGCTCTTCCGGGTTCGTGCCCGGCGTGCCCTCAAAGCGCGTCGCAAAGCTGTAGGGGGTCTCCTTGAGCACGCCGCTGTGCGTCGCGAGCGCTCCTGAGCCAGTTTTCAGGTCGCCAGACCAGATCGCCGAGGCGGTGCGGTTCATCGCGGCTCCTTGGATGGAAGGTCGGTGCGCCAGTATAGTGCCGCGACTGATGGAAGATCCCGCCTGGCTGCTGTGGGCCCGTGAACTGCAGGCGCTCGCGCAGAGCGGCCTCACCTTTTGCACCAACGGCTACGACATCGAGCGCTACCATCGGTTGCGCGCGATCGCGGTCGAGATGCTCAGCCAGGCTTCCGGCACTCCGGCCCCGCGTATCAGCGCGCTGTTCGAGCAGGACCTCGGTTACCCGACACCAAAGGTCGACGTGCGGGGAGCCGTGTTCCGCGATGGCCGCATCCTGATGGTGCGCGAGATCAGCGACGGGCGCTGGACGCTGCCCGGGGGCTGGGCTGACGTGAACCAGTCGGCGCGCGAGTGCGTCGAGCGCGAGGTGTTCGAGGAATCCGGCTTCAGCGCGCGCGCCACCAAGCTCGCGGGCGTCTTCGACTATCGCCGCCAGGGGCACACGGTCGTGCACCCGTACTCGATCTACAAGCTGTTCTTTGTGTGCGAGCTCACCGGCGGGTCGGCCCGCGGCAGCATCGAGACCAGCGAGGTGGGCTTTTTCGCGGCGGAAGCGCTGCCGGAGCTCTCGCGCGGCCGCGCCAACGCCGCCCAGATCGAACGCATGTTCGCGCACCGGGCCGACCCGGGTCTGCCGACGGAATTCGACTGACGCCTGCAATCGGGCAGCAACCGCGGCTTCACGCAGGGTTCATCCGCCCGCTCTACGCTCTCGTCCATCCAGATCGGCAGATCGGCAGATCGTGGCGCGGCGGGGTAGTGCCGGCGTCCAAATTGACGCCTCCCCGCCGCGCCTGGCGCGCGGCAGCCCAGCCCGTTCTCAGAGCGACAGACTAGCGCGACAGACTAGTGCGGCAGGCTCTGCTGCAGCTTCGCGAGCTCGATCTGGTTGACCGTGACGTTGAGCTTGGTCGTGTAGTCCGTCACGTACTGCTTCTCGATCGTGTTCGCGCGCTCGTTGCGCAGCGCAGCGACCAGCCGGTCATGCACCTCGGCGAGCGGCGGCGCGACGCCGGGCTTGATCTCGATCAGCTTCAGGAAATGCAGGCCCTGCGTGGTCTTGATCGGGCCGGCCACGCCACCGGGTTTGAGGGCGCGCACCGCGGCGGCGATCGCCGGCACCATGCGATCCTCGGCCAGGAAGCCCATGTCCCCGCCCTTCGCGGCGCTCTCGGCGTGCTCGGACTGGGTCTGCGCGAGCTGCGCGAAATCCGCAGTCGGCAGCTTCGCGGCGATGTCGGCTTCCTTCTTCAGCGCCGCGACCAGCTGGCCGGAGTCCATGCCATCCGGCGCGCTGATGAAGATCTGCGCGATGTGGTACTGGGTCGGCGGGGCGAGGGACGTCTTGTACTGCTCATAGGCGCTCTGGACTTCCGCCTCGCTCGGGTAGTTCGCCGGCACGACGGCCTGCGCGGCCACCCACAGGCGCACCAGCGCCTCATCGCGCACCTGGTCGAGCTGCGCGACGGTCGCAGCCTGATGGTCGAAGCCCTTCGCCTTCGCCTCGGCGAGTGCGGCGCGGCGCACGATCTCCGCGCGCACCAGCTGCTCGAGTGCGGGCAGGTTGGTGGCGAGCGTGACCCGATCGCTTGGCGCGAGGCCGGAGACTAGCGTGCGGATGTCGGCGCTGGTCAGGGTCAGGCTGCCGCCCTGGGCGAGCACGTCGCCGGCCGGCACGGCGGCACCCGCGGACTTCGCGGCCGGGGCAGCGGCCGGAGCGCCGCCCGGGGCAGCGGCTGGGGCAGCGGCGGCCGCGGCGAGCGCGGGGAGGAAAGGAACGAGCAGCAACCAGGCCGGTACGAGGGCGGCACGATGAATAGTGGCATTGACCATCGGATGATCCAGCTGAAATCGGGGGTGCGAATAGTAGCAGTGCGGCTGGCCGTCAGGGGCCCGCAATGCCGGAAGTGACCCGAATCAGCGAATCTGAACCGCCGCAACCCCGGCTGGTCGAATGTGCGTAGTCGGTTCCGGCTCGGCTTCCAGGCGATATCCGACGCTGCGGATGGTCTGCACGTAGCCCTCGCAGCGATGGTCGGCCAGTGACTTGCGGATGCGCTGCACGACCACGTCCACGGCCCGCTCCTGGGCGCGAGAATGTCCGCCCCAGACCCGCTCGAGCAGCGCGCTGCGGCTGAAGGCCCGCCCCGGGTGCCGCATCAGGAACTCGAGCACGCGATATTCCATGCTGCGCAGCTGCACGATCGCGTCGCGCACACGCACGCGGCCTTCTTCGACCCACAGTTCCAGGTCGTGATAGCGCACCACCGGAGAATCGTCCTGCCGCGAGTCCCCGGTGCGCAGGATCGCCCTGACGCGTGCGACGACTTCGGACACCGAAAACGGCTTCACCACGTAATCGTCGGCCCCAAGCTCCAGGCCGGTCACGATCTGGTCGTCGCCGGACAGTTTGGACAGGATCATCAGCCGTGGTGGCATTCCGGAACTGGTGCTGCGGATGCGCCGGATCAGGTCGATGGCAATCATCCCGGGAAGGTCCCAGTCCAGCATCACGATATGCGGGCTGTTGTGCTTGATCGCGGAGGGAACCCGCTCGCTCTGCTCCTCGGTCGACACGATGAAGCCGGCCTGCGCGAGCCTGGCCTGCAGCGCCTGCGCGGCGTCGCAGGCCTGGTCGACGATCAGCACACGCTGCGCCGTTCCACGTTGCGCGAACTCGGACCCTTGATCTGCCATTCCCCTTCCTTCAAGCAGCCACTGGTCGCAGCCGGTATGGTCGGCGCATTTAAGGGAGATATGTTTTCAACGCCGTGAACGTTATGTGAATTCGCTCGCGGACCGGCAGGTGCTTCGAACGCGCTCGATGGCGCCAGGGTGATTCGAGACGGAGCAGGTTGTTAATCCTATACTGCGGATATCCGAAGCATCCGGCCGCCAATGCTCGGAATATCCCAGTGACTGCGGTAATTCCCGGCCCGACCGTGTTATGTCAATCGAAACCGATGCGAATCCGCAGGCCCTGTTCAATCAGACCCTGGCACTGTACCAGCAAGGCAGACTGGCCGACGCAGAATCCACCGCTGCAAGGTTACTGAAGATCCAGCCGGAGCACTTCGATGCCCTGCACCTGTCCGGTGTGATCGCGGCCAGTGCCCAACGTGGCGAGCAGGCCGTCCAGCTGCTGAATCGCGCGATCGCCAGTAATCCCAACGTCGCCGCTGCACATCGGCATCTGGGCAACGCGCTGCGCGATCTCGGACGATGGCAGCAAGCGCTCGCGAGCTATGATCAGGCGATTGCGCTGCGCCCGGATTTCGCCGAGGCGCACTTCAGTCGCGGCACGGCGCTGCGGGCGCTGGGCCGACTCGATGACGCGCTCGCCAGCTTCGATCGTGGCATTGCACTGCGGCCGGGCGATGTCCCCGCGCACAACGCCAGGACGGCGGCCCTGCTCGAACTGCAGCGACCCGAAGCGGCGCTCGTGAGCAGTGAGCGCGCCATCGCGCTCGCGCCAGGATCGGCAGCGGCGCACTGCAACCGGGCTGCGGCCCTGAAGGAGCTCAAACGCTTCGACGAAGCGCTCGGCAGCTGTGATCGTGCGATTGCGTTGCAGGCGGATCTGCTCGTAGCGCATCTCAACCGCGGTGCGGTGCTGCGTGAACTGCAGCGCCACGACGAGGCCCTCGCGAGCTACGACCTGGCGCTCGAGCTGCGGCCGGATTGCGCCGAGGCGTACGCCAACAGGGCAATCGTGCTGCAGGACCTGCAACGAACCGAGGACGCGCTGGCCAGCTGCGAGCGCGCGCTCGCGCTGCAACCCGATCTCGCGCTGGCGCACGTCAATCGCGGCAGCGCGCTGCATGATCTGCTGCGACTCGACGCGGCATTGGCCAGCTATGCCGAGGCCGCGAGACTGCAGCCGGACAATGCGCGGGCGGTGTTCAACGCCGGGCTCATTCACCTGCAGACGGGTCAGTATGAATCCGGGTGGCAATGGCATGAACGTCGCAAGAAGCCGCATGTCTCTGCCGGCAGCGGCGCACTGCCACAGCCGTTCTGGACGGGCGGGGAACCGCTCGAGGGCAGGACCCTGCTGTGCTGTTGGGAGCAGGGACTGGGCGACACGATCCAGTTCTGCCGTTACGCGCGGCTGGCTGCGGATCGCGGTGCGCACGTCGTGCTCCTGGTGCAGGGCGCACTGCGATCGCTGCTGCAGGGGCTGCACCCGGCCGTCGAGGTGTTCGCGGAAGCCCGGCTGCTGCCCGCATTCGACCTGCAGTGTCCGTTGCTGAGCTTGCCGCTGGCGTTCGGTACCACCGTGGAGTCCATTCCTGCCGCCGTCCCATACCTTTCGGCCGAGCCAGCACGCGTGGCACTCTGGCGAGAGCGGATCGGTGTCGAAGGCTTCAAGATCGGCATCTGCTGGCAGGGTAATCCCAGCAAGGCGGTCGACAGCGGCCGATCGTTTCCGCTGCGGCTGTATCAACCGCTGTCGCTGCTGCCATCCGTGCGTCTGATCAGCCTGCAGAAGGGCCCTGGTGCCTCGCAGCTGTCGAGCCTCCCGGCCGGCATGCGCGTGGAGACCCTCGGAGCGCATTTCGATCTGGATCTCGGGCCCGATGCGTTCCTCGACAGCGCCGCCGTCATGGCAAACATGGACCTGATCATTTCCAGCGATACCTCGGTGGCCCATCTGGCGGGCGCACTGGCACGTCCAGCCTGGATAGCGCTCAAGCGCGTACCCGACTGGCGCTGGATGCTGGATCGGGAGGACAGTCCGTGGTACCCGACAGTGCGCCTGTTCCGCCAGGACCGCGCCGGAGACTGGGCGGGGGTATTCAGCCGGATGGCCCGCGAACTCGAGCCACTGCTGCGGCGTCAGCCGCGGGGGGCGAATCCGGCGAGTCCGAGCAATGGTGCGATGAACGGCTCGTAGTTGCGCCACCGCTCGACCGATGCCTTGCTGATGCGCTGGCGCACCTGCCACTTGCTGACGGTCGCGACGGCACGCTCGGTGCGATGAAAGTCGATGCAGCGCGCGTCCCAGGGCAGGCCGATGAAATCCAGCATGCTGCGGGTCCAGCCGACCTGATCCTCGACCAGGCTCTCGTACGGCACTTCCAGCATCGCGCCGGCGGGCAGCGTCAGCCGCCAGTGTTGCATCACCCGCAGGTATTCGCCGTAGTAATGCGCGAGGTCCTCCAGGTCGTTCGCGTACAGGTGCCCGTAGTGAAAATCCTGGAAGTAGATGGACAGGCAGGTGTCGATCGGATTGCGCTGCAGGTGAATGATGCGGGCGTTCGGCAACGCGGCACGGATGAGCCCCAGGTGCAGGAAGTTGGAACACATCTTGTCGGTCACGTGGCGGGCGTCGGCGGAATGCGACTGCAGCAGCGCCAGATAGTCGCGTGCGCATTCGCCGATCAGGCTGGCGTCGATGTCGCCATTGCCGTGCGTCGCGTCGCCGGGCAGCAATCGCTCGAAGCGGGCTGCGGCGTTGCCCCAGAACGCCAGCTCGCCTGCGCCGAAGACCGCGGGGTGCGAGGCGAGAATCTGCTCCGCCAGCGTCGTGCCCGAGCGCCACATGCCGAGGACCAGGATCGGTCGGTCCGATGGATCGCCGCTGGCCGCGGCGCGGCGCAGGAACTCCCGATCATAGGATCCGATGATGCGGTCCACGCTGCGCGTCATCGCCGCCCGGTCATACGTCGCGTTGTGCTGCCGGGTCAGTTCATTGGCACGGCGGTAATGGACGAAAGCCTCCGCGTACTCCTTCATCTCGTCGCAGTACTTGCCGAGCGCGTAGCGCAAGTGGACTTCGCGCCGCGGGGGTAGCGGCTGGGACACGATGCGTTGCGCCTGTGCGAGCCAGCTCTCGTCCCCGCTCGTGAGCTTGCGCCAGCGAGCCAGGCCGGCCCAGGCCTCCGGCATGTCCGGCTCGATCGCGATGGCCTGCCGGAGCAGCGCTTCGGCCTCCGCGAACTGCCCCTTGTTGGCGTGCAGTTCGGCAAGCATCACGAGCGCGCCGGTCAGGCGGGGATCGAGTTCGAGCGCCCGGCGGCAGTTCGCCTCGGCCTCCGCCATGTGTCCCTGGATCATCAGTATCATGCCGAGGTTGCTGTGTACCTCGGCGATGTCGGGCCTGATGTCGAGCGCCCGGCGACAGCTCGCAGCGGCTTCGTCGTGCTCCCCGAGAAAGAACAATACGTTGCCGAGGCGGTCGTAGGCCTCGGCATAGGCGCGATCGAGTGCGACCGCCTGGCGATAGCACGCCGCCGCGTCATTCAATCGCCAGGAAAGTCGCAGCGCATCCCCGAGATTGCAGTGCGCCATGGCGCTGTCGGGTTGCAGCGCGACCACGCGCCGCAGCGCCTCCGCCGCGTCCTCCAGTCGTCCCAGGCGTTGCAACGTGTCGCCCAGGTTGGCATAGGCCATCGCAAAATCGCGCCTGAGTGCGACCGCGCGGCCATAACTGGCAGCCGCCTGCTCGAGACGCCCGAGCTCGCGCAGCGCGCTGCCCAGGTTGTTGTGGGCCTCGGCGTAGTCGGGATCGATCGCGAGCGCACGGCGATGGCTGCGCACCGCGGCTTCCAGCTGACCGGCGGCCCGGCGGGCATTTCCGAGATTGGTCTGCGCCTCGGCGTCCTGCGGCAGCAGCTCCGCCGCTCGCTCCAGGGCAGGCAGCGCATCCTTGCCCTGTACCCACTGCGACAGGCCCAGCACCTTCCACACCAGGCCGGAATCCGGATCGAGCGCGAGCAGCTCCAGCGCGTAGCGCTCCGACTCGGCATGGCGCCCGGCAGACACATGGCCGGCCAGCAGGCTGATCTGTGCCACCGTCAGCGCCTCCCGGCGAGCGCCGGCGCGCGGGCCCTGCAGTGGCGCGCGCGGTATCGCCGCGGCCTGGTGGCCGCAGCAGTGCTTGTACTTCCTGCCGCTGCCGCAGGAGCAGGGGTCGTTGCGCCCCAGCTTCATGGCCGTGGTCATGGCGCCGCACCTGCCGGGACGGTGAATCCGGCCGGTGGCTCGCCACGTGCGGCGCGTGCATGCATGTGGCGGTAGGCGCTCTCGAGGGCGCGGGTGTAGGCGGCGGTATCGAACAGCGGCTGGCTGCGGCGGTGGCGCGCCAGGCGGGCGCGCAGCTCGGCCAGGCGCTGCGGCTCGCGCGCGAGCTCGAGCGCGACGCGCTCATACTCCGCGAGGCTCGTGGTGATCAGCTCAGGCAAGCCCACCGCCCGCAGCGCACTGGCGGCCACCCGCCCCGCAAAGCTGCCCCCGGCACAGCTGAGCACCGGCACCCCGGCCCACAGCGCATCGCACGCCGTGGAGTGCGCGTTGTAGGGCAGCGTGTCCAGGTACAGATCCGCCAGCCCCTGGCGCGCCAGGTGCTCGCCCATGCTCGCCACGTGCCCGGCAAACACCAGCCGCTCGGGCGCCACGCCGCGCGCCTGCGCCTCGCGCCGCAGATTCCCCCGCGCCGGCTCCCCGACCCCGCGCAGCCACAGCACGCTGCCCGCCACCTCGCGCAGCAGGCGCATCCACACCTCGTACATCCCCGGATTGATCTTGTACGTGCTGGTAAAGGCGCAGAACACCACCCCCCGCTCCGGCAGCCCCGCCTGCGCGCGCGTCGGGACCCGCTGCGCGATCTCGCGCCGATCATCGTTGGGCAGGAAGCAGTGCGGCAGGCGCACCACCTGCTCGGCATAAAATCCTTCCTCCCCAGGGGCAATCACTACCTCGTCGGCCACGATGTAATCCATGTACGGCGCACCCAGCGTCCCCGCATACCCCAGATAGTTCACCTGCACCGGCGCCGCTCGGTGCGCGAAGATCCCGGGCCGGCCCCACCGCGTGAGTCCGCTCAGGTCGATGGCCACGTCGACCTCGAGCCGGCGCGCCAGCCCGGCCACCTCCCGATCGCTCATGCGCGTCGCATCGATGAAGTGCTCGAACGCGGCCTTCACGCGCCGTCCGGTGGCAGTGCCGTCCTCCGGCCGCAACGCGATGGCCAGCGGCTCGATCGCTGCGCGATCGTGGCGCTCCAGGACCCCGACCAGCAGCGTCGCAACGGCGTGCTCACGCAGGTCGGCCGAAACGTAGGCGACTTTCAGGCGTTCGTGCCGCGCGAGATGGCCGCTCCAGGGCGCCGGCCTGCAGGCTGCCCAACGCCTGGCGACGAACTGGCGCGCGCACTGCGCCTGCAGCGCGGCGTCATCCGCTTGCGCGAGCAGGACGAACGGCTGCACCTGCTCGCCGGCGCCGACGGAGCGGATCAGCGCCTCACGATCCTGGAGATACGAGGCCCAATCGCAGCAGGTCGTGCGTGCATTGAGCAGATTCGAGCGGGCCAGTTCGAATGCCGGCGCCACGCGCAGCAGGTGCGCATAGGAACGTGCCGCCTCGTCCGCGCGGTCCGCCATCAGCAGTGCCAGACCACGATTGTCGAGCGCCTCGGGGAAGTCCGGCCTGAGACGCAGCGCCGCGTCGTAATCGGCCAGCGCGTCCGCGAGCCGGTCCTGGTCCAGCAGCACGCTGGCGCGGTTGCACAGCGATTCGGGCTGCGTCGGATCGATCATCATCGCCTGCCGGTAACTGGCGAGCGCCTGCTCGTATCGGCACAGCTCCCGCAAGGCGTTGCCGCGATTGTTGAGCGCCTGCACGGACCGTGGGTCGCGGGCCAGCGCCGCCTCGAAGCTGCCCAGGGCCGCCTCGTACTGCCGCAGCTCGAACAGCGCGTTGCCGTGGTGCAGATGCACTTCGGCATCCTCCGGCGCGCGCGCGCGCGCACGCTCGAGACAGACCAGCGCCTCGTCGAACCGTCGCAGCCGCTGGAGCGCCACGCCGCGGCCCTTCAGTGCGGGCAGCAGGGCCGGCTCGAGCGCCAGCGCCTGCTCGAAGTCCGCGAGCGCTGCCTCGACGCGTCCGAGCTCGAGCAGGGCCGAAGCGCGGCCGTGATAGGTGGCGGCCGTGCCGTGCGGCGGAGTCAACGCGAGGTTGAAGCATTGCAGGGCCTCCTCGGGGCGCTTTAGCTGCAACAGCGCGTAGCCGACATTGGCCTGCACCGCGGGTTGATCGCGATTGCAGTGCAACGATCGCCGCATCAGTTCGATGCCGCCTTCGAACTGTCCGGCCTGGCAGGCGAGCAGGCCGCGCAAGTGCCAGGCGTCGGCGTGCGAGGGTTGCGACTGCAGCAGGACCCGGCACAGCGCGTCGGCGCGTTCCGGCTCGCCGCGCTGCTGCCAGGCGAGCGCCTCTTCGAAGCGCCGATCCCCGTCCTGCGAAATTCCCGGCGCGTTCATGGCGGCGTCCCCTACCGCGCAGCGGCGGGGCAGGACTGCGCAGCGGGGGTGCCGGACGGCGCAGCGCCGACCGCAAAGCCCTGCGGGGCTTCGCCACGTGCGGCGCGTGCATGCATGTGGCGGTAGGCGCTCTCGAGGGCACGGGTGTAGGCGGCGGTATCGAACAGCGGCTGGCTGCGGCGGTGGCGCGCCAGGCGGGCGCGCAGCTCGGCCAGGCGCTGCGGCTCGCGCGCGAGCTCGAGCGCGACGCGCTCATACTCCGCGAGGCTCGTGGTGATCAGCTCAGGCAAGCCCACCGCCCGCAGCGCACTGGCGGCCACCCGCCCCGCAAAGCTGCCCCCGGCACAGCTGAGCACCGGCACCCCGGCCCACAGCGCATCGCACGCCGTGGAGTGCGCGTTGTAGGGCAGCGTGTCCAGGTACAGATCCGCCAGCCCCTGGCGCGCCAGGTGCTCGCCCATGCTCGCCACGTGCCCGGCAAACACCAGCCGCTCGGGCGCCACGCCGCGCGCCTGCGCCTCGCGCCGCAGATTCCCCCGCGCCGGCTCCCCGACCCCGCGCAGCCACAGCACGCTGCCCGCCACCTCGCGCAGCAGGCGCATCCACACCTCGTACATCCCCGGATTGATCTTGTACGTGCTGGTAAAGGCGCAGAACACCACCCCCCGCTCCGGCAGCCCCGCCTGCGCGCGCGTCGGGACCCGCTGCGCGATCTCGCGCCGATCATCGTTGGGCAGGAAGCAGTGCGGCAGGCGCACCACCTGCTCGGCGTAGAACCCTTCCTCCCCGGGCGCTATCACCACCTCGTCGGCCACGATGTAATCCATGTACGGCGCACCCAGCGTCCCCGCATACCCCAGATAGTTCACCTGCACCGGCGCCGCACGGTGCGCGAAGATCCCGAGCCGCAGTCCCTGGGTGAAGCCCATCAGGTCCACCGCGATGTCCACTCCCAGCTCGCGCAGCAGCTGCGCGACCTGCTGATCGCTGCGCTCGCCCACCTCGATGAACCGATCGCACGCCGCCCGGATCCTGCCGCGCAGGGCGCTGCCCGGCGCGTCCCGCAGCGATACGCCGATGATCTCGAAACCCTCCCGCCCGTGCCGCTCCAGCACCCCGGCCAGCAGGCAGGACACCGGATGATCCCCAAAATCCGCCGACACATACGCCACCCGGATGCGACCGGCAGCGCTCCCGTTCCGCACCGGAGCGGGCGACGGGAGCGCCGGGAAGTATTCGTTGACGAACACGCTGGCGCAGCGCAGCGACAATGCCGCAGCGTCCGGCAGCTGCAGCAGGAATCCCGGATTGCTCGTCCTCCCATGCCGTGCCAGTGCCGCGCGCAGCTGCGCGAGCAGGTCCTCGTATCCCAGCCAATGACAGCACTCCATCTGCACCTGGAACAGATCGCCCAGCGCAAGGAAATGATTCGGCTCCGTCGGCTCGGCGCGCCGCAGTTTCGCGAAGCTCGCCATGGCCTCGCCGTAGCGCCGCAGCGCGCGCAACGCGGCGCCGCGCCCGTTGAGCAAGTCGCTCCGGTCGGGCGCCAGCTCGAGCGCGCACTCGTAGTGTCCGAGCGCCTCCGCGGCGCGACCGCGCGCCAGCAGCGCATCGGCGAGCTGCCTGCGCGCCTCCAGCGATTCGGGCGCAACGGCGAGCGCCGCCTCGAAGTCACGCAGAGCCTCGGCCCAGCGCTGCATGGTCAACAGCAGCCTGCCGCGGCTGATCAATGCCTCGACGTGACGGGGCTGGAGCCGCAAGGCGCGGCCGTAACTCTCGAGACTTTCCTCCGGCCGCTGCAGCGCCCGCAGCGCATCGCCGCGACCACACCAGGCGTCGGCGTCGTGCGCCGCCCCCTGCACCAGCCGGTCTGGCGCAGCCAGCGCCTCGTGCGCACGTTCAAAGGCCGCCAGCGCCTGCTCGGGCCGGCCGAGCCCGAGCAGCACCAGGCCACGATTGTGGTGTGCGAGCGAGTGCCCGGATTGCAGCTCGAGCGCCGCGTCGTAGCTGGCCAAGGCTTCCTCCAGCCGCCCCAACTGCTTCAACGCGTTGCCGCGGTTGTAGAGTGCGGTGACGTACTTCGGATTGAGCCGCAGCGCCTGCGTGAGGCTCGCGAGCGCCTGCTCGGGTTGCCGGTTGTCCAGCAGCGCATTGCCGAGGTTCGAGTGTGCAGCCGGCTGATCCGGATGGAGGGCGAGCGATCGCCGGATCCACGCGATCCCCTGCTCGATGCGCCCGCCCTGGATCGCGATCAGGCCGCGCAGGTGCCACGCGCCAATGTGTCGCGCGTCCGCCTCCAGCACCTCGGCGCACAGCGCGTCGGCCTGGAATACCTGGCCCTGCTGGTGCATCAGCACGGCCTGCTGGAACAGGACCTGGGCGCCTGGGGTCGGCGAGGAGGCGCGGCTGCTCGGGTGAATCTTCATGGAATCAATGGCTTGGTAAGCGACGGCGGGGAGGGGCTCGACGGACCCGCAAATTGTGAGGGCCGGAGCATGTCGATATCGTTACAGCGCGGCCGGGACGGTGAATCCGGCCGGTGGCTCGCCGCGTGCGGCGCGTGCATGCATGTGGCGGTAGGCGCTCTCGAGGGCGCGGGTGTAGGCGGCGGTATCGAACAGCGGCTGGCTGCGGCGGTGGCGCGCCAGGCGGGCGCGCAGCTCGGCCAGGCGCTGCGGCTCGCGCGCGAGCTCGAGCGCGACGCGCTCATACTCCGCGAGGCTCGTGGTGATCAGCTCAGGCAAGCCCACCGCCCGCAGCGCACTGGCGGCCACCCGCCCCGCAAAGCTGCCCCCGGCACAGCTGAGCACCGGCACCCCGGCCCACAGCGCATCGCACGCCGTGGAGTGCGCGTTGTAGGGCAGCGTGTCCAGGTACAGATCCGCCAGCCCCTGGCGCGCCAGGTGCTCGCCCATGCTCGCCACGTGCCCGGCAAACACCAGCCGCTCGGGCGCCACGCCGCGCGCCTGCGCCTCGCGCCGCAGATTCCCCCGCGCCGGCTCCCCGACCCCGCGCAGCCACAGCACGCTGCCCGCCACCTCGCGCAGCAGGCGCATCCACACCTCGTACATCCCCGGATTGATCTTGTACGTGCTGGTAAAGGCGCAGAACACCACCCCCCGCTCCGGCAGCCCCGCCTGCGCGCGCGTCGGGACCCGCTGCGCGATCTCGCGCCGATCATCGTTGGGCAGGAAGCAGTGCGGCAGGCGCACCACCTGCTCGGCGTAGAACCCTTCCTCCCCGGGCGCTATCACCACCTCGTCGGCCACGATGTAATCCATGTACGGCGCACCCAGCGTCCCCGCATACCCCAGATAGTTCACCTGCACCGGCGCCGCACGGTGCGCGAAGATCCCGAGCCGCAGTCCCTGGGTGAAGCCCATCAGGTCCACCGCGATGTCCACTCCCAGCTCGCGCAGCAGCTGCGCGACCTGCTGATCGCTGCGCTCGCCCACCTCGATGAACCGATCGCACGCCGCCCGGATCCTGCCGCGCAGGGCGCTGCCCGGCGCGTCCCGCAGCGATACGCCGATGATCTCGAAACCCTCCCGCCCGTGCCGCTCCAGCACCCCGGCCAGCAGGCAGGACACCGGATGATCCCCAAAATCCGCCGACACATACGCCACCCGGATGCGACCGGCAGCGCGCGTCACGGCGCTCGCGCCGGTGACGGGCGGAAATCGATGCGCCGCGAAAACGCGCGCGCAGATCCCCTGCTGCTGCGGCGCGTCCGCGATCGACAGTTGCGACAGCGGCTGGATGGCTCGCATGCCGGCGGCGGCGCGGCGACTCACCTCCCGCACCAGCCGATCCAGGTCCGTCCAGTCACACAGCTGCAGGCGCGCGTTCAACAGCTTGCCCCAGGCGTAGTCCCACTCCGGCGCGATCTGCAGCAGCTGTGAGAAGCACGCGGCGGCTTCGGCGTGGCGACGCAATCCGGTCAATGCGGCCGCTCGACCGGCGAGCGTGTCGGCCAGTTCGATACCCAGCTCGCCGGCGCGGATGAAATCCTGATGCGCCTGTTCCAGTCCGGAACCCAATTCCAGCAATGCCGAGGCTCGGCCAAACACCGCCTCGGCGTCGTCCGGCGCCAGCCGGGAGGCCGCTTCGAAACTCGCGAGCGCAGCGCCCGGCTGCTGCAGGTCGAGCAGTACCATGCCGCGATTGCAATAGGCCACGGCGAAGTCCGGTTTGGCGAGCAAGGCGCGATCGAAGGCCGCCAGTGCTTCCGTCCGTTGCCCGAGTTCGCGCAGCAGATTGCCGTGGGAGTTCAGTGCGTACGGATAGGAAGGGTCGACGCGCAGCGCCGCTTCCACGTCGCGCAGCGCTTCCCGGGTACGCTTGAGCGCCCGCAATGCATTGCTGCGATTGACCAGCGCGGAGGTCGAGTCCGGGCGCATCCGCAGCGCCTGATCGTAGCTGTCGATCGCCGCCTCGTAACGCTGCTGACGCTGCAGTGCATTGCCGCGCTCGATCAGTGCGGGCGCGTCGAGCGGATCTTCCAACGGCTGCAAGCGCCGGTCCTCGAGCTTCGGTCTGTTAAAGATTCACGGAATCATGGGCTTGGGCTGCATCGGCGCGACGCGGCGGGAGCCCAGGCTCAAATTGTGCGGGCCCGGGCATGTCGAAATTGTTACAGCGACGGAGACGAATGACACGAACCTGAAACAACTCTCTGGTGGCATGCGCCGATCCAATTGCCCAGAGTCCGGTCCGGCCGCAGGGGTTCCGCGTCAGTGTCCGTCGAGTATTTCCAACGCGCAGTGCAGTGCCACCAGCAGGGTCAGGTGGCCGAGGCGGAGAACCTGTACCGCGCGGCGCTGCTGTCCGAACCCGATTCCGCGCAGGCACTGTGCAACCTGGGGGCACTGCTGATCAGCCAGCAGCGATTCGAGGAGGCGCTATCGTGCCTGGAGCAGTCGCGGCGCCTCGATCCGGACAACGCGATCATGCTCAACAACCTGGGCAACGCGCTGGTCGAATCGGGTCGGGCGGGCGAAGCGCTCGATTGCTACGATCAGGCGCTGCGGATCGATCCGTTCTATGCCGGGGCGTTCAGCAATCGCGTCCATGCCCTGCTGGTCCTGGACCGCCCGGCGGAGGCGCTGCAAAGCGCCGAGCGTGCGCTCGAACTCAATCCCCAGAACGCCGCCGCATTCAATAACAGCGGCAAGGCGCTCGTGGCGCTGGCGCGTCACGCCGAAGCGCTGCGCCGCTTCGAGCGCGCGCTGGAACTGCACCCGGGCTGGCAGAAGGCGCTGGTCAATCGCAGCAACGTGCTGCTGACCCTCAACCGGCCGGTCGAGGCGTTGAGCGACGTCGAGGCGGCCCTGCGCACCCATGCCACCGACGCACAGGCCTTGAGCACCCGCGGCTGCGCGCTCCGGGCGCTGCAGCGCCACCACGGAGCGCTGCAGTCCTTTGAAGCCGCCCTCGCGATCGACCCGAACTACGTGCCCGCGCTCTGCGGCCGCGGGATGGCCTACATCGACCTGGAGCGGCCGGCAGAGGCACTGGCGAGCTTCGATCGAGCGCTGCAGCGCGCGGTCGACTGTGTCGAGGTGCATTACGGGCGCGGGCTCGCGCTGCTGCGTCTCGAGCGGCAGCAGGAGGCCAGCCAGGAGTTCGCCCGCACCGTGGAACTGCAGCCGGACTTCGCCAACGCGCGCGGCCTGTTGCTGCACACCCGGATGCAGCAGGCGGACTGGCGCGATTTCGATGTGCTGGCGCAGGCGATCCGAGCGGCCTGCGCTCGCGGGGAAGGCGCCGCGGAGCCGTTCTGCATGCTCGGCATCAGCGCGTCCGCTGCCGAACAGCTGCCGTGCGCGCGGCAGTTCGCGCGCGATCGCTATCCGGTCTCGCCGACGCCATGGTGGCAGGGCCAGCGCTACCACCATGCCCGTATCCGTGTGGCCTACCTCTCCGGCGACCTGGGCGATCACCCCGTGGCCCACCTGCTTGCCGGGGTGTTCGAACATCACGACCGCGGCGGATTCGAGACCATCGCACTGAGTTCGCGCCCGTTCGGCCAGGGCGGCTTCGCGCGCCGCATTCACGCCGCCTTCGAGCGCAGCATCGACGTCACCGGCTATTCCGACCCGTACGTCGCCAGGCTGGTACGCGACCTGGAAGTCGATGTCCTCGTGGACCTGATCGGCTACACCCGCGGCACGCGCCTCGGGGTGATGGCGCACCGTGCGGCGCCGGTGCAGGTGAACTATCTGGGGTATGCGGGGACGCTCGGTGCGCCGTACATGGATTACATCGTGGCCGACGAGGTGGTGATAGCGCCCGGGGAGGAAGGGTTCTACGCCGAGCAGGTGGTGCGCCTGCCGCACTGCTTCCTGCCCAACGATGATCGGCGCGAGATCGCGCAGCGGGTCCCGACGCGCGCGCAGGCGGGGCTGCCGGAGCGGGGGGTGGTGTTCTGCGCCTTTACCAGCACGTACAAGATCAATCCGGGGATGTACGAGGTGTGGATGCGCCTGCTGCGCGAGGTGGCGGGCAGCGTGCTGTGGCTGCGCGGGGTCGGGGAGCCGGCGCGGGGGAATCTGCGGCGCGAGGCGCAGGCGCGCGGCGTGGCGCCCGAGCGGCTGGTGTTTGCCGGGCACGTGGCGAGCATGGGCGAGCACCTGGCGCGCCAGGGGCTGGCGGATCTGTACCTGGACACGCTGCCCTACAACGCGCACTCCACGGCGTGCGATGCGCTGTGGGCCGGGGTGCCGGTGCTCAGCTGTGCCGGGGGCAGCTTTGCGGGGCGGGTGGCCGCCAGTGCGCTGCGGGCGGTGGGCTTGCCTGAGCTGATCACCACGAGCCTCGCGGAGTATGAGCGCGTCGCGCTCGAGCTCGCGCGCGAGCCGCAGCGCCTGGCCGAGCTGCGCGCCCGCCTGGCGCGCCACCGCCGCAGCCAGCCGCTGTTCGATACCGCCGCCTACACCCGTGCCCTCGAGAGCGCCTACCGCCACATGCATGCACGCGCCGCACGTGGCGAAGCCCCGCAGGGCTTTGCGGTCACGGATATCCCCCCGTGACGGTCGAAGAGCGCGTCGGCGTGCGCGACGAAAGCGGCGGGGCGCGGCGCGGCAGCGGTCCGATGCGATCCGTCGCGCCGGAGCTGCCCGCGCATTCCGTGCAGTCCGCGCGGCTCGAGCAGGCCTCGCAGCTGCATCGGCAGGGGCGGCTCGAGGCGGCCGAGCTGCTGTATCGCGAAATTCTGGCGGCGACCCCCGAGCATGGCGAGGCGCTGTATCGGCTCGGCATACTCTCGATGCAGCTCGGTCGGATCGATGAAGCGATCGCAGCGATGCAGCGCTCGCTGGCGGCAAGCCCCCGGCAGCCCGTCGTGGCCCTGAGCCTGGCGAAGGCCTGCCTGCAGGCAGGGCGCTACCCGGAGGCGCTGGCGGCCTGCGAGTGTGCGCTGCAGCTCCAGCCCGGATTCGACGCGGCACTGTTCGAGCGCGGCAACGCGCTGATGCGCCTGGAGCGGACGCGGGACGCGGCGCACTGCTATCGGCAGCTGCTGGAGCGGGCGCCGACCCACGTGGAGGCGTGGTGCAACCAGGGCATCGCACTCCAGGAACTCGGCGACTGGCCAGGGGCCATCGCCAGCTACGATCGCGCGCTGGCGCTGCGGCCGGACATGGCGGAAGCCCACTACAATCGCGGCAACGCACTGTATGCCGCAGGGCAGTACGCGGACGCGCTGGCGAGCTTCGAGCGGACGCTGCGCTGGCGGCCGGAATCGGAAGCGGCGCATCACGGCCGCGGGCTCGCGCTGCGGCAGTTGCGGGCGCCCGAGGACGCACTGGCGGCATTCGAGCGCGCCCTCGCGCTGCGTCCCACGTATCTGGACGCATTGGTCAACCGGGGCAACGTGTGGCGCGAGCTCGCGCGCCCGGAAGCGGCGCTGCAGAGCTACGAGCTCGCGCTGCAGCGGGATCCGGAGTGCGTCGAGGCGCTGAGCAACCGCGGTAACGCGCTGCTGGACCTGGGGCGCCATGCCGACGCGATCGAGAGCTACGCGGCGGCGCTCGAGCGGGAACCGGAGCGCGCCGATATCCTCGCCAATCGCGCCAGCGCGCTGCAGCAGTACGGCCAATACGAACTGGCAGCGGCCGGCTTCGAGCGGCTGCTGCACGTGGCGCCGCGCTACGACTATGCGCTCGGCAGCCTGCTCCAGTGCCGGCTGCAGGTGTGCGCGTGGCACGGATGGGCCCCGAATGCGGCGCAGATCCCGATCGAAGTGCAGCAGGGCCGGCGCGTCATCCATCCCTTCGCGATGCTGGCGGTCAGCGCCGCGGCGCAGTCACAGCTGCAGGCGGCGCAGCTGTACGTCCAGGGCCTGCGGCTGTCCGAGGCCGCGCCGCCCGAGGCCGCGCCGCCCGCGCGTGCAGCCAGGCGCGAGCGACGCAAGGTGCGACTGGCCTACGTTTCCGCGGATTTTCGCGAGCACGCGGTGTCGTACCTGATGGCGGGGGTGTTCGAGCGACACGACCGGCGGCGTTTCGAGACCAGCGCGATCTCGCTGCTGCCCGCCGAGCAGAGCGCGATGGGCCAGCGCGTCGGCGCCGCGTTCGATCGCTTCGAGGACGTGAGTCGACGCAGCGACCGGGAAATCGCGGCGCTGATGCGCGAGCTGGAGATCGATGTCGCCGTCGACCTGATGGGCTACACCCACCGGACCCGGCCCGGGGTGTTCGCGCGGCGGCCGGCGCCGGTGCAGGTGAGCTATCTGGGATACCCCGGCACCACGGGCGCGCCGTGGATCGACTACCTCATTGCCGACGAATTCGTCGTTCCACCGTCGCAGCGACGCTGGTACACGGAGCACGTGGTGTACCTGCCGGAGTGCTTCCAGGCCAATGACGACTGGCGGGCGATCGATGAGCCGCCGACGCGCGCCGAGCTCGGGTTGCCCACGGCCGGGCCGGTCCTGTGCTCGTTCAACAACACCTACAAGCTCAACCCGCAGATGTTCGAGGTGTGGATGCGGCTGCTGCGCGCAGTGCCCGCCAGCGTGCTGTGGCTGGTAGGGGATCGCCCCTCGACACGGGAGAACCTGCGCAGCGCCGCCGCGGCGCTCGGCGTGGCACCGGAGCGCCTCGTGTTCGCCGAGCGATTGCCGTACGCGCAGCACCTCGCACGCTCCAGCGTCGCGGACCTGTTTCTCGACACGCTGCCGTTCAACGGCGGCACCACGGCGAGCGATGCGCTGCGCGTCGGGGTGCCGGTGCTGACCTGCACCGGGGACGCTTTCGCGGCCCGCATGGCGGGCAGCCTGCTGCGCACACTCGGACTCCCCGAGCTGATCACCGGGAACCTCGAGCACTACGAGCGTCGCGCGCTCGAGCTGCTGCGTCACCCGGATCGGCTCGCCGTGCTGCGCGCCAGGCTCGCCGAGCCCGGGCGCCGGGCACGGCTGTTCGACAGCGCGCGCTGTTGCGACGCGCTCGAGGAGGCTTACCGGCAGATGGCGGAGCGTTCCTGGCGTGGTGAGCCGCCGGGCGGCTTCGCGGTCACGCCACGGCAACCCGAGTCGGGGATCCTCGCTCCATGATGGGCTGGAGGAATACGTCGCTGGAGCTGGAGCCGTGGAGCGCGCGCGCGCCCTGGTGGGTAGCGATCGCGCTGGGCGCGCTGGTCTCTGCCGACGTCGTACGCTGGGCGCTCGTGTTCTCGTCGCGGGCACGGGCCGTGCCCGCGCAGGCCGGACCGGCGCCGGAGCTGGCGGCGCGGGGAATGCGGCGCGCCGATGGCCTGCAGACCATTCTCGGCGCTCATCTGTTCGGTTCCTTCGCCGCCACCGACCCGGCCGCGGCCGACTCGGCGGCGGACTCGGCGCGGCCGCTGGTGCTCAGCGGCATCATGGCCTCGAACGATCCGCAGGCCGGCCGCGCGATCATCGCCGAGCAGGGACGCGCCGCACACGTCTACCGCGTGGGCGAGAGCCTGATCGGATCCAACCCGGGGCGCGTGTTCGAGGTGCTCGTGGATCGCGTGATCATCGATTTCGGCGGCCGGTTCGAGGCCTTGAGATTGCCTCGCAGCCGCACTGGCGCCCTCGGCGGCGCGGACCTGAAGACGGCCGAGGCCGAAATGCCGAGCGTCGATCAACCGGAAATACCGGGGGCGCCACGGCCACTGCAGACGATGACCCAGGTTGCCTTCGCGCCGTTCCACGAGCGCCTCGGGGTCAGCGGGCACGTGGAGCTGTATCCCGAGATGCGGATCCAGCGGCAGTTCGGGCTGCATGACGGGGATGTGCTGGCGGCCGTCAACGGGATCCCGGTCACCGGCCGCGACACGCTGCAGGCTGCGCTGCGGGGCTCTACCGACAGCCTGACGCTGACCGTGATCCGCAACGGCGTGAGCCAGACCGTCAGCGTGCCGGTCGATGAGTGAGCCTCGACGCGCCGTCGATCGTCTTACATCGGTATGGCAATCGAAATCGCAAGCGCCCGAATCCTGCTTCGAGGGTGCCGTGTCGGAAATAGTTCACATTCTTTTCACTAGGGGGCAACGCGGCTGCTGCAAGCTCACGCCCGCTGAAAAGGGCCGCTGGGCGACAGCTCCCTCTTTGACGAGCCCGGTAGGGGCCGGAAGCCTGGGTACACGCAGGGCAGGCAGAACGCAATTTCGAACGTATCTATCAGGAGCGATGTGAATGAACAAGAAGCTTATTGGATTGGCGATTGCCGGCGCGATGCTCGCCGGCATCCAGACCGCCGAGGCGCAGCCGCAGGTGCCGTCGAGCGGCAACTCGGATCTGTGGTTGTTTGTGTCGAATCAGGCCGGCGGCAATACGCTCGCCGTGGACACCGGCGTGACGGTGTCGAGTCTCGTCAGTGCCTTCACCGACAACGCCGTGCTGCAGTCGGTCAACGACAGCTTCACGAAGACGGCAACGCAGCTGCAGGGTGCCGCGACCGGCGTCCTGTCGACCTATCTGGGTTCCAGCGGGTTGGAGTACGCGCTGGTCGGCATGAACTACACCGGCGTGGCTAACCAATCGAGCGTGAACCAGGCCGCCGGCGCCGATCTGGGCGTCCTGAGCGCCTCTTCGGCTTCGGCGACCCAGATCAGCCAGTACCAGCTGAGCGGGCTGATCACGTGGGCAGCCGGATTCAACAAGGACATGAATTACGTCATCTACGGTAACGGCGGCACGCAGGGCGCGTATACCACCGGTGGCGAGGTCATCTCCTTTGCCAATGGAACGACGGTCACGGGCCAGGTCTGGGGTGGTAACCCGGGCGGCGTGGGCGTCGGCAGCACCACCGAATACGGCACGGGCCCTGCCCAGTCCGGCTTCGCTCCGGGCACCAGCCAGACCCTGTATGCGATCACGGCCAACGGCGGCACCGGTCAGGTGCAGTCGTACGTGCTCGGACAGATCAACCTGTCGTCCAGCGGGACCCTCTCCCTGACGCAGACCCCGGTGCCGCTGCCGGCTGCCGTGTGGCTGTTCGGAAGCGGACTGCTCGGCCTGGCCGGCATCGGCCGTCGCCGCAGCGCCGTGGCTGCCTGATCATCCCTCGCGATCAAACACCTTAAAGGATTTGGGGAACCTCTCATGCAAAAGCATCATCTGATTGCCGCGGCGATTGCTACCGCAATCGCTTCTGGCTATGCGGCGGCCCAGCCGGCCCTGTCGAGCGCCGCGGCGCCGACGGTGTCGCTGGTCGTCGCCGGGTCGTCCGCGGCCCAGCCCGGCATCTCTGCGGCCCTCACGACCGATATCTGCGGCACCGCCGCCAATACGCTGAGCGTGCGCTCGGGCGCCAGCTCCTCGGCCAACAAGAACTTCTACGCCTATTCCTGCAATACGGTGCACGACATTCCGGCGGCCGGTGGCGGTACGGACATTCCGTCCGGCACGCTGATCACGGTCTGGTACCGTACTGAAGGCGGCTCGGTCGTCGGCGCACTGCCGATTGCCGCGCAGCACAACATCCTGCGCCTGGACCTGACCAACGCGACCTGCACCGCCGTCGGCGCGGTCGGCACCTGCACGGTCACGGGCGTCACCGCGACCAACGGACCTGCGGATTCCTGGGTTGGCGCCGTCACGGAAGACGCGGTACAGCTCGGCGTGACCGATGTCGAGCCGTCGCAGCTGGTCGGAGAAGATTCGCCTCAGAAGTCGCCCTATGGCAACGCGCCGGCCTCGGTTGCGTACAAGTCCAGCGCGTTCGGCACCGCGACCGCGACGGCAATGGGCAATCTCAGCACGGTCGCGCTGTACCAGCAGGTGTTCGGCCTGGCGGTCAACACGTCCGGTGAGTCGTTCTCGTCGGTCGACCTCGATCGCTCGACGGCGGCCAACATCCTCGCCGGCAACATCACGGATTGGAGCAAGGTGCTGGATCACACCACCGGTCAGCCGGTGAGCAGCGTCTCGGCCCCGATCACGGTGGTCAACCGCGAGTTCGGTTCCGGTACGCGTACCGGCGCGAACATCTACTTCTTCAACTATTGTCAGGGCGGCGCGGGCACGAGCTACATCTCCTCTGCCACCAGCCTGAACTTCTCGACCAGCGATGATGTCTCCAACACCAACACGACGGCGGGAGCCATCACGTACACGGCGATCGACCAGATCCAGAATGGTGCGGGTCCGACGACCTATCCCAACCTGGTGCTGGCGAAGATCGACGGCAATTCGCCGAGCAATCTCAATGCCGCGCTGGGTACCTATGACTACTGGTTCGAGGCCACGCTGGTCCCGAACACGACGGCCATCGGTACCGGGAATCAGGCCGCGACACTGGTGAACTACCTCGAGACGTCGGTTCCCCAGCTGGCGAATGCGGCGCATTCACCTGCGGTGAACGTGATCCCTGGCTATGCGGGCAATGTCGCTTCGTACCCGACCCCGGCCAACAACGGCCAGACGGGCACGAGCGAGGTCTATACCAGCCAGTACACGCGCGGCGGCAACAGCTGCACCGCCCCTCAAGAGAAGTATTGAGGTCGATCCAGATCGGCTTCGCATAGAACGAGGACTTTGCTTCGTAACTGTCGGCCCCTCTTCGGAGGGGCCGTTTTTTTCCGCGATGCGAAACCGCATTGCATTGGCGCAGCGGACCACGGAGACTTTCCCGCACCGTGATACCACGATTTCGCCGGCGGCCCAGGGCCGTCCTGACCATGATCCTGCTGACCGCGCTGGGATCCGCCTGGGGTTTTCAGGCGGCGCGGGCGGAGGACGCTCCAGCGCAGGGCGCGGTGCATTTCGACGTGCACGAATACCGGGTGCTGGGCAACAGCGTGCTGACCAATCGGCAGATCGAGGCGGTCCTGTACCCGCGCCTCGGTAACGACCGCAGCTTCGCCGACGTCGACGCCGCGCGCGCCGCGCTGGAGGCTGCGTATCACGCGCTCGGCTACGCCACGGTGTTCGTCGACGTGCCACCGCAGCAGGTCACCGACGGGGTCGTGCGACTGCACGTGACCGAGGGCCGCCTGCGCGAGCGTACCATCCAGGGAGCGCGCTATTTCTCCGAGCGCCAGATCCTGCAGCAGCTGCCGGCGACGGCGCCCGGCACGGTGCCCAGGCTCCCCGACGTCCAGAGCGAGCTGGGCGCCCTCAATGCCCAGACCACCGACCGCGCGGTGGTGCCGGTGCTCAAGGCGGGCCCGGCCCCCGGGACCGTCGATCTGGCACTGAACGTGGATGATCATCTGCCGCTGCATGGCAGCCTCGAGCTGAACAACCAGAACACGCCCGATACGGAGGCGCTGCGCGCCACCGCTGCGCTCAGCTACGACAACCTGTTCGCCGATCTCGATTCGATCGCCGCGCAGTACACCGTCGCGCCGCAACGCTGGGGCCAGGTCGGTGTCTTCAATGCCAGCTACAGCGCGCAGCCGGTGGCCCACGGCCTGCGGCCGAGCTTCAGCTTCACCAACTCCTCGAGCAATGTCAGCACCATCGGCACGCTGGGCGTGCTGGGCCAGGGGCAGGTGTACAGCGCGCGACTCGGCGATCCGCTGATCCGCGTGCCCGGCGACCAGCAGTCCGTGACGCTCGGGCTCGACTACAAGCACTTTCGCAACACCATCGACGTGGCCGCCACCGGCCTCGACATCCAGCCGATCTCGTACGTCAACGTCTCGGTCGTCTATTCCGGAGCATGGCAGCAGACCGGTACGTCCGGTGGCGTGCTCCGCTACGGGTCGCTCAATCTCGCCGCGAACTTCGGACCGCGGGGCCTGACGAACGGTCCGACGGATTTCGCGAGCAGCCGCTACCTGGCGCGCTCGAACTACGCCTACCTGCGCACCGATGCCGCGATCACGGCCCGCCTGCCGCTCGACCTGCAGCTGACGCTGCGGGCCGCTGCGCAGCTGGCACTGGAGCCGCTCGTGGCGTACGAGCAGCAGACGATCGCCGGCGCCGACGGCGTACGCGGCTACCTGGAAGCCGAGGTGCTCGGCGACAGCGGCGTGAAGGGCACGGTGCAGCTGCAGTCCCCGCCGCTGACCCGCCACGGCTCGATGCTCGGCGACGCGTTCGTGTTCTTCGACGCCGGCAGCAGCCATACGATCGATGCGCTGCCGGGCCAGCCGGGCGCGACCGAACTTCGCAGCGCCGGCGCCGGAATGGAGCTGCTGCCCGGGCAACGCATCTCCGGGTCGCTCACCTGGGCCGATCCGCTGGTCGAGGGGCCGCGCACCAGGGCCTACGATTCACGCCTGCTGTTCCAGCTGCGCGGGTCGTTCTAGCCCGGCGCGAGCCACGGTGCGGTCATATTTCTGACTTATATTGACCGGCATGAACAGGCGAATCCGGCGCGTACTCCCGCAGCGCACCGCGTGCACCGTGGGGGCGGTCACGGTCGCGGCGGCGCTGCTGCGCGCCGGTGGCAGCCTGGCGGCGCAACTCCCCGTGCCCTGCCTGGCGGGCGCCTGCAGTTCCTATAACAAGGCGACCAACACCACCAGCCCGGTCGCCGGCTTCGTCACCGTCGGGCAGGCCAGCGCCACGCAGAGCGGCAACACGCTGACGGTGACACAGTCGACGAATCAGGCGCTGCTGAACTGGTCGTCCTTCAACGTCAGCGCCGACGGCAAGGTCGTGTTCCAGCAGCCGGGTGCGACCTCGATTGCGCTGAACAAGATCTACCAGGCCAGCCCCAGCGCGGTGTTCGGCACGCTGAGCGCGAACGGGCAGGTCTACCTGATCAATCCGAACGGATTCGTGTTCGGCAACGGCAGCGTCGTCAACGTCGCCGGGCTCGTGGCGTCCTCGCTCAGTCTGTCCAGTGACTCGGAGCTGACCAGCGGATTGCTGACTCCGGGTGCGCAGTCGATACCGGGATCCGCGCTGCAGTCCGATGGCCGCAGCTACGTGACCGACTCGTCCGGACACCTCGTGCTCGATGCCCAGGGACAGCCCCAGCCCGTGCAGGTGATCGTGCAGTCGGGTGCGCAACTCGCGGCCGCCGACGGCGGACGGCTGCTGCTCGCCGGGCAGAGCGTGGTCAACGGCGGCAGCCTGTCGGCCCCGGATGGACAAATTGCGCTCGCCGCGGGCCAGTCGGTCTATCTCGCCGCCAGCGGTGATCCAGCCTTGCGCGGCCTGATCGTCGAGGTCACCGGAACAGGCGCCGTGACCAATCAGGCGGGCGCATCGCTGTCGGCGGCCCGAGGCAACGTATCGCTGGTGGGTCTGGCCGTGAATCAGGACGGACGCATTTCGGCGACCACGGCGGTCTCGGCCAATGGCAGCGTGATCCTGCAGGCGGGCAACGATGCGCTGCTGACGGGCGGGTACACCGGATGCAAGGCGGGCGAAACACTGTGCCTGAATCAGGGCGGTACCCTCACCATTGGCGCCACCAGCGACATCGAGGTGGCGCCGGATCTGGGCGACACGTCGACGGCGGTCGTCGGTCAGCAGCAGATCCAGTCCCGGATCACGCTGCAGGGCGAGCAGGTCTTCATCGACGGCGGGCAGATCCAGGCGGCCGGCGGGACGTTGAACGTGCTCGCGGCGGCAAATCCGGATCAGGGACTGGTGAGCGAGGGCAATGCGGCGGCGCAGCTGCGCGTCGCGGCGGGCACCACGATCGACCTCTCGGGCAGCGTCGCGCAATTGCCGATGGCGGCCAATCTGCTGACCGTGCAGCTGCGCGGCAACGAACTCGAGGACGATCCGGTCCAGCGCAACGGCGCGCTGCGCGGGCAGACCGTCATCGTCGATACGCGCAGCGGCGACCCGCCGATCATCAGCCAGTCGTCGTGGAATTCGGCACTGCAGGGCGTCCAGGAAAGCATCCTCCAGCGCACCGCGGTGGGTGGCTCGGCCAGTTTCCAGTCCGAGGGCGACATCGTCGTGGGCAGCGGCGCGACGATCAACGTATCGGGCGGGCAGTGGAACTACGCGCCCGGTGTCACGCAGACCTCGCAGCTGATCGCGGCCAATGGCCAGACCTACGACATCGCCACCGCAAGCCCGTCCATGAGCTACGTCGGTGTGCTCAATCCGACGTACACGCAGACCTACAATGGCTTCGGCGTGCAGAGCATCGAGCCGATACCGGGGCTGAGCCATTACCAGTCCGGGTATGCGGAAGGATTCTCGGCCGGCACCGTGACCTTTGCCGCACCGAAGCTGGCGCTGCAGGGTGCGCTGGTGGGCACGGCCGTCGATGGACCCTACCAGCGCAGCGCCGCGGGCATTCCAGCCTCCAGCCTCGCGGCGCTGGTCGGCAGCAACGGCAGTGGCGCGAGTTCCGGCGCCGATGCGATGGCGGTGGGCGGGACGCTGATCATCGGCGACGCAACGCCGGTATACAGCAGCGCCGGCCTGCCCTATTTCTTCGCACCAGCGGTCGAATTCACGAACTCCGCACCGCCGGTGTCGGTCGCGGACGGCACGCCGCTGCCGTCCCAGCCGCTGCAGCTGCCAGTTGCGTATCTTGCCGGCGGCGGGTTCTCGCAGACGCAGATCTACAGCGATCTCGGGGTCACGCTGCCCGCGGGACTCGCGCTGAACCTGGGAGCCGGAGGCGCGCTGGCGGCCGTGGCGCCGGTGCTCGCGATCGACTCCAGCATCCAGGCGCTCGGTGGCTCGATCGTGCTGCAAAGTGTGGCCACGGCCGATTACCAGGGCGCCGGCCGGCCGCGCAGCGGCATCGACGTCGCCGACGGCGTGACCCTCGATGTGAGCGGGCAGTGGATCAACAATTCTCCGGACTCGGCGGCGAGCGCGAGGGTGCCGACGTTCCAGAACGGCGGGGCGATCGACCTGTCGCTGAATTCCAGCCTGTTTCCGAGCAGCGCCGGAGGCGCACTGGTGCTCGGCAGCGACGTGAGCCTGCTCGCCAGCGGCGGTGCCTGGATCAATGCCGGCAATGCGGTCGCCGGCGGTGCGGGCGGCAGCATCACGCTCGATGCCTCGCCGTTCCAGTCCGCGCTGCAGCTCGGAGCGGATGTGAGGCTCGCGGCCTTTGGGGTCCAGGGCGCTGCGGGCGGAAAGTTCTCGCTGGCGGCGCCGCGTATCGAGGTGGGACCGGGCACCGCATGGGCCGAGGCGCAGCGCATCGATGATCTGAACGCTCCCGGCGTAGCCTTCCAGCTCGGCAGCGCGCTGTTTTCGCAGTACGGCTTTTCGAGCGTGAGGCTCGCGGCCACGGCTCCCGTCCTCGCGAATGCCGCGAGCAATGACCTGCTGACGATCGCCGCCGGCACGTCGATCGATGCCAGCGCGCAGTCGCTGCAGCTCGATACCGGCTATCTGACCCGTGCTTCGGGCGGCACGGTGGCCGGCTTCAGCAGCCTCGCCACGCTACCGGTCGCGAACCAGGCCGCCTATACGGTCAGCCTGCAGGTGGCGCCGGCGGGCACGGATCCGAGCAACTCCGTGCTCGGCGATCTGGATATCCAGACGGGCGCGAGCCTGGTCATGACTCCGAATTCCCAGTCGGCGATATCCCTGACGGGTCAGGGCAGTATCCTGATCGACGGGCTGTTGAGCGCCCCCGGAGGCAGCATTTCGGCCCAGATCGGCACCCCGGTCATCAACGACCTCGGTTTCCTGCCGGCGCAACGCCTCGAACTCGGCACCCACGGTGTGTTGAATGTCGCCGGCGCCACGGTGCTGACGCCCAACAAGCAGCAGCTCCCGCTCGGTACCGTCCTGCCCGGGGGCACGATCAGCCTGGTGACCCAGCGCGGGGAGATCCTCGCCGACGCTGGCTCGATGATCGATGTCGCCGGGGCGAGTGCCGTGCTGGACGTGCAGGCCATCGGTGGGACTGGCGGCTATTCGAGTGCCACCGTCGGCAGCGCGGGCGGGACGCTGAACCTGAGCGCGGTCGAGTCGGTGTCCCTGCTCGGCAGCCTGTCGGCGGCCGCCGGGCCCAGCAGCGCCGGCACGATCGCCGGCGGCACGCTGGATCTGGTTTTTTCCCCGGCGGGAGCCACGACGCCGGGCGGGACACCGTTTCCCGCGACGCCATTCGTGATCGAGCTCGTGTCGAGCACCGCCGGATCCACTCCGTCGCCCTCGAACGGGAACATTGCCGTGCTCGGGGTGGCACAGTTGCAGCAGTCGGGCATCGACGTACTGATGCTGCAGGCGGCCAGTGCACACGGCGCGGTGCCGATCGGAACGATTCTCCTGGACAGCGATACGCCGCTCTCGCTGGCGCGCGAGATCAGCCTGAACGCGCCCAATATCGCGGTCGCTCCCGGCATCGTGGCGGCGCTCCAGGCACCGTATGTCGCGCTGGGTGACGCCGCCCAGGCCACGGCCGCTGCCAGCGCCTCGGCGGGCAGCGGCTCGCTCGACGTCACGGCCGACCAGATCGGCCTGTCAGGCTTCCTGGCGCTGCAGGGGACCGGCTCGACCCTGCTGACGAGCTCCGGTGACGTCGAACTGCTCGCCGTCTCCGGCTCACAGCTGGCGGGCGCCCTGAACACCGCGGGAAATCTCACGATCGATGCAGCCCGCATCTATCCCGCCACGGAAGCGTCCTTCACGATCGCGAACCCTTCCGGCAGCATCGTGATCGCTCAGAACGGGCTCTCGCCCGGTACGCCGCTGAGCGCCGCCGGCTCGCTGAGCATCCAGGCAGCGAACATCACGAGCAGCGGCACGCTGCTGGCGCCCTTCGGGCAGATCACGCTCGCTGCGAGCACTGCGCTGAGCCTGCAGAGCGGCAGCATCACCTCCGTCAGCGGTGCCGGCGAGCTCATACCGTTCGGGCAGACCGCATACGGGGGAGCCGAGTGGATCTACCAGGCCGGCAACGCGACCAGCCGGGTGACGGCCATCCCCAATCGTCAGATTGCGCTGTCCGCACCGCAGGTCACGCTCGCCAGCGGCGCCACGGTCGACCTCAGCGGTGGTGGCGATCTCGTCGCGTACGAGTGGGTCCCGGGACTCGGCGGCTCGACCAATGCCCTTGCCGCCAGCAATGCGGCGGCATCCGGACTCTACAGCGTGCTGCCGTCGATGCAGGGACAGTACGCCGCCTATGATCTGCAGGGGTTCACCGGATCTTCGGTGGGCACCGGCGCGAGCGTCTACTTAAGCGGTGGCGCGGGACTGGCCGCGGGTGTCTATCCGCTGCTGCCTGCGAGCGACGCGCTGCTGCCCGGCGCGTACCTGGTCCAGGTACAGAAGGGCTACCAGAGTCTGGGCACGGGGATCATCGGGGCCCTCGCGGACGGGACACCGGTGGTCGCGGGCTACCTGAGCTTCGGCAATACGGGTCTGCACACGGCGTCCGCCGGCTACAGCGGCTTCGCCATCTACCCGGGAAGTTACGGCGAGTCCCTCGCACAGTACACGATAGCCGCCGCTTCGGGCTTCTTCAGTGCCGCCGCCGCCAGCACCGGGCAGACGCAGGTGGCGCTGCCGGCCGATGCCGGCACCCTGAGCATCGCGGTAGGCAGCAATCTGAACGCGCTCGGCACCGTGAAATCCGCGGCAGCCACCGGTGGTACCGCGGCCATCGTCGACATCTACACCACCGGCCCGAGCGATCTGACCATCACCGCCGATGCCCAGGCGGGCGGCGGTGGCATCGTGCTGCAGGCGCCGGTGATCCAGAGCTGGGACCCGGGCACGCTGGTGTTGGGCGGACAGCTGTCCGCCGATGGCAGCACGATCAACGTCACGGCTCAAACGGTGACATTCGGAGCCGGCGCCCAGGTCACCGCCGGACAGATCCTGGCGGTCGCGGACCAG
Source organism: uncultured Gammaproteobacteria bacterium (assembly GCA_963838275.1). Classification (GTDB taxonomy): domain Bacteria; phylum Pseudomonadota; class Gammaproteobacteria; order Steroidobacterales; family Steroidobacteraceae; genus FEN-1191. The sequence continues at coordinate 60,245 of CAWIQV010000017.1, forward strand.
TCCATCCTCGTCCAGAGCGGCGCCGTGCTGGCCTCGAACTCGGGCGCGAGCGCCAGGTCGCTCCAGACCCTGCCGACTGCCCAGTCCCTGGCGCTGACGGGGCCCGGCTCCGCGGGTGCGGCGCTGCTGGCGGTATCCGACAGCGAATTGCCGGTGGCGAGCCGGACCGGAACGGGGCCGGGAGCCACGATCGACGTCGAGGCCGGCGCGGTGCTGAGCACGCGCGGCGCGGTCGCGCTCGATGCGCCCGGTGTCGTGAGCGTGGCTGGCGTCGGCAGCATCGCCGCTCCCGGTGCGAGCTGGTCGCTGGCCTCGAGCAGCATCGCATTCGTCGGCCCGAATGGGACCTCGGGTGACTCGCTGCAGATCGACTCCGCGCTGCTGGCAGAACTGCAGACGGCAGGGGCCGTCAGGCTCTCGAGTGCCACGACCCTCGATCTTGCAACACCGGTCACGCTCGGCATCGGTGCCGGAGCGGGGCCGTCGCTGCCATCGTTGATCCTGACCGCGGCCAGCATCAACAACCTGGGCGGCAGCTCGGAGTTCGCCGCCGGCGTGCTGCGCCTGCAGGGGCTCGCCGGCGGATCGGCGGCTCCCACCGGCGGCGGCGGCACGCTGGAGTTCCTCGCCAATACGCTGCAGGTCGGCGCAGGCAATCTGTCGATCAACGGCGACTCGACGACGCTGCTGCAGGCGAGTGGCGCGCTGGCGGGACAGGATTCGAGCGCGCTGGCGAGCGGTGCCCTGTCCATCGGCGGTAACGCCACGATCAACGCGGCCGAGCTGACCGCCACCGGCGGCGCGACGACGGCCGGAAGCGCGTGGGCCACGACGATCAGCGTCCCCACCGGGACCCTGCAGCTGCTGCAAAACGGTGCGGCCGCGGCGCCCGCCTCGCTCGGCACATCGCTCGGCGGAAGTCTGACGCTGACGGCAGGCCAGATTCAGGGCACCGCGTCACTGATCGTGCCTGGCGGACAGATTGCATTGCAGGCAGCGGGGAGTCTGGCCCTCGATCCCGGGACCGTGGTCGATACCGCGGGGATCGTGGTCAGCGCTGCCGGGCAGACAGCCGGCGCCGGCGGCGGCATCGTCCGTCTCACCGCGGGAGCGGATCTGACGCTCGCGCCCGGCAGCAGCATCAGCGTGGCCGGTGCCGGAGCCGCCCCGGCGGGTGTGTTGACTCTCGCCGGCGGGGGTACCGTGTCGCTCGGTGCCACGCTGGCGGGCAACGCCGCCGGCAGCGCCACCGGCGGCAGTTTCTCGGTGGACGCCGGCCAGCTCGCGGGCGGTCTGCCGGCGCTCACCGCGAGCCTCGCCGCGGCCGGATTCAGCAACCAGATTGCCGTACGGGTGCGCAGCGGCGACCTCGATGCTGCGGCCGGGACGGTGCTCACTGCGAACCAGCTCAGTCTCACGGCCGACTCCGGCGCCATCGACATTGCCGGCACCCTGAGTGCGCCGTCGGCCGGGCTGCGTGGCGCGATCGGGCTGTTCGCGAATGGCAACGTGACGCTCGAATCCACCGCGCTGCTGCAGGCCAATGGCAGCGGCAGTGCGGGCCGGGGCGGCGACATCGAGCTCTCGACCGTCAGCGGCGTCATCGCGCTGGACGGCGGCAGCGTCATCGCCGCGAGCGGTGCGGCGCAGAGCGGCACGTTGTGGCTGCGCGCTCCGGCGCTGCTCGGCAGCAGCGATGTCGGCATCGGTCACATCGGCTCGGATGTCGGCGCCGTCGGCCAGATCGTGATCGAGCCGGTGTTGCCCGCTTTCCAGTCGAATGCGGACTTCACGCTGGACTTCAGCCAGATCCAGAACGCCCTCACCAATTTCCTGACCCTCGCATCGAGCGCGATACCGGCCCGGCTGCAGCCCTCCGGCGGTCCGCCGCTGCTGCTCGAGCCCGGGGTCGTGGTCGACACCAACGGCGCATTGTCGCTCTCCCAGCAGCTCGATCTCTATCAGTTGCAGCTCGGTGCGCCGATCGATCTGACGGTACGCGCGAGCGGCTCCATCACCATCGACGGGCAGATCTCGGACGGCATCGACCTGGACGGCAGCTACCTCAACTTCAACGGCCTCTCCACTGCCGCCTCCTCCACGCTGCGGTTCGTGGCCGGCGCGGATCTGGCCAGCGCCAACCCGCTGGCCACGATCGCCGGGAGCGGCGCCAATCTCGTGCTGGACGCGGGCGCGTCGGTGCAGACCGGCACCGGCGAGATCGACCTGGTGGCGGCCAATGACGTGCGGTTCGCGGCCGCGACCCAGTATCTGCCCGGCGCGGCCGCCTACACGACCGGGAACCCCGGTGCCGCGACGGTGAACGTCAATCTCGGCGGCGCGGCGGGGACCGAGACCATCGACTTTCCGGCCAACGGCGGCAACGTGCTGGTGCAGGCCGGGCGGGACGTGATCGGCGCACCACTCGCCGAGAGCGTTTCCGACTGGCAGTTGCGCTACATCCCGGCCTCCAACGGGCCGGCAGAGTACGGGGTCAATCTCGTCGAGTACCAGCTGAACCCCTGGAACCTTGCCACCCTCGGTGGCGGCGATCTGCGCGTCGTTGCCGGTCGTGACGTGACGAACCTGTCGAGCGCTGCTGCCGACAGCCTGGCCCTTGCAGGCTCGACGCAGGCGGGTTGGACCCAGACCCACCAGGCGAGCGGCGGGCTCGCCGTGCAGGCCGGGCGCGACATCACCAGCGGGCAGTTCTTCCTCGCGGACGGGCTCGGAACCCTGAACGCCGGGGGGTCGTTCGGCACCAACCTGAACGTGACCGCCAACGGCGGCGGGGCCGCGATACCGGTCGGGTCGCTCTTCTACCTCGAAGACGCGCAACTCGCGCTGTGGGCGCAAGGCAGCATCAATATCGCAGCGATCCTGAATCCCACGGTGATCTACGAGCCGCTGGCCGTCCGCGGCACCTTAAGCCAGATGAGCTTCTTCACCTATGGGGCCGATTCCGCGTTTTCCGCCCAGAGCACTGCCGGGAACATCACGGTGAACGACTCCGGGCTCGCGCTGCTCGTCGGCCGCACGGTGGTGCAGTTCAGTTCGACTGCGTTTGGCGACGCGCCCGCTTCGCTGCAGCTCACCGCGCTGTCGCAGAATCTCGAGCTGGCGGCTGCGGGCGAGACGCTGTTCCCGAGCAACGACGGCCAACTATCGCTGTTCGCCGGCCAGGACATCGTCAGCGGCTCGTTCATCCTGTCGGACGCGCCGGACGCCGTGGTGCCCACCGCGGCGTCGCCATTGAATGGAACACCCAGCATCGTCCAGCTGACGCAGAATGGCGCCGAGTCGACGTATGCGTTCGACAGTGGCCGCCACGCGGCCGATCCGAATCCGGCGCTGGTGGTGGCGGGTCGCGACATCAATGGCTCGAACTTCGCGATTCCGAAGCCCGGCGAGATCCTGGCCGGACGGGACATCCTCAACCTGGAGTACCGGGGCCAGAACCTGAGCGCGACGGACCTGACCGTGTTCGACGCCGGCCGCGACTTCGTCGACCAGGTCGCGTTCAACGCCGGCGGCGGAGTGGCCACATCGCCGGTATCGGTGCAGCTCGGAGGTCCGGGAAGCCTGGACATCCTGGCCGGAGGCAACATCGATCTCGGGTTCTCGGCGGGCGTCACGACGGTGGGCAACCTGACCAATCCCAACCTGGCCACGACGGTCGGCGCCCAGATCACGATGCTCGCCGGACTGGGCCAGAATCCCGATTACGCCGCGTTCTACCAGCAGGTCATCGAGCCATCGGCGGCCTACCAGCAGCAGCTGCTCGGCTACGTCCAGTCCGTGACCGGCCAGAATGGATTGTCGGTCGCGCAAGCAGACACCGAATTCGCGACCTTCACCGCGCAGGACCAGCTGCCGCTGATCGACGGCGTGTTCTTCAACGAACTCAATCTCTCCGGGCTGGAAGCCAACCAGACCCCCGCGCTCGGCTACTCGCGCGGCTACGCGGCCATCGACGCGTTGTTCCCGGGCACGCCGACCAGCGCGAACGGCGTCGGCAGCAGCGGCTATCGCGGCGATCTCGACCTCACCTACAGCCGGATCTACACGCTCGACGGCGGCGGCATCGCGCTGCTCGTGCCCGGAGGCGCGATCAACGTCGGCCTGGCCAATCCTCCGGCAGCCAGCGCCAACGCCGCCAAGCCCCCCTCCCAGCTGGGCATCGTGACGCAGGGATCGGGCAACCTCGACGTGTATTCACTCGGCGACGTGAACGTCAATGCCTCGCGCATCTTCACCCTGGGCGGCGGCAATATCCTGATCTGGTCCCAACAGGGCAGCATCGACGCCGGCAATGGCGCGAAGTCCTCGCTGTCCCTGCCGCCGCCGACCTACACGGTGGACGCCGCCGGCAACGTGCAGATCGTCTTCAATGCCGCGGTCGCGGGCAGCGGCATCCGCACCATCCAGACCAGCGCTTCCGAGTCTGCGGGGAACGTGGATCTGATCGCCCCGGAAGGCTCGGTCAATGCCGGGGACGCCGGCATCGGTGCCGCTGGCAACATCAACATCGCCGCGGTCACCGTGACCGGCATCGGCAACATCAGTTTCGGCGGCAGCGCGACCGGCGTCCCCGCGGTGGTCAGCAACATCGCCGCGGCGCTCTCGGGCGCCTCGAGCGCCGCCAGCAGCGTCGCCACGGCGGCCAACGGAGCGCTCGACGAGGCGGCCGCAGCCAGACAGCAGGGTGCGGCGCCGTTGGCGCAGGCCGCCCTGGGCTGGCTGGACGTGTTCGTCACTGGCCTCGGGGAGGAGAACTGCCGGCCCGACGATCTCGAGTGCATCAAGCGGCAGAAGCATGAGTAGTGCCATGTCCGCGCAGCGCCATGGCGGCGACGGCGCACCTTCCGGCAATCCCGATGCGGCCGCGCACCGGCGGCGTGGCAACGCGCTGCTGGGCAGCGGGCGGTTCCTCGAAGCGGTGGCCAGCTATCGCGCGGCGCTGGAGCTCGAACCCGGCAGCGTCCGGGCCCACAACAACCTCGGCCAGGCCCTGCTGCGCCTGCAGCGGGCGGACGAGGCCCGGCAGAGCTTCGAGCGCGCGATCGCGATCGATCCGGGTTATGCGATCGCGCACAACAACCTCGGCACGGTGCTGTTCGAGCGCGGTGAAGTCGCGCAGGCGCTGGCCTGCCATCAGCGGGCCGTCGCCCTCGATCCCGGTTCCGCCGAGGCGCAGCACAACTGCGGCAACGCGCTGGCGAAGCTGCAGCGTCCACAGCAGGCCCTGGAGCACTTCGAGCGTGCGCTGGCGCTGAAACCGGCGTCGATCGAGACCCTGGTCAGCCGCGGCAACGTGCTGCAACGCCTCGAGCGGTTCGAAGCCGCCCTCGACAGTTACGTGCGCGCGCTGCAGCTGGCACCCGATCACGTCGGCGCGTTGTGTAATGGCGCCAGCGCGCTGCTGGCCCTGAAGCGGACCGAGGAAGCGCTGGGCTATGCCGAGCGCGCCATCCGTCTCCGGGGTGAGCTCGCCGAGGCCCATAGCAATCTCGGCGGCGCGCTGCGCGCGGCGCACCGGATGGAGGAGGCCCAGGCCGCCTGCGAGAGGGCGCTCGAGCTCAAGCCCGAACTGGCCGAAGCATGGAGCAATCTGGCCAACGTGATGCTGGCGACGAACCGCACTGCCGAGGCGGTACGGCACTGCGATCGTGCGATCGCGCTGCGGCCGGATTTCGCGGAGGCCTACGACCGACGGGCGTGGGCGCTGCTGCTCGACAAGCGGCCCGATGAATCGGCGCGCAGCTACGAGCGGCTGTTCGAGATCGATCCCGGGCGCGATTACACGCCGGGCGCGCTGCTGGGAGCGAAGCTCGCCGCCTGCGAGTGGAGCGGATTCGAGGAGCTGCGCGCGCAGGCCCTGCAGGGCGTGCGGGCCGGACGACGGGTCGTGTCGCCCTTTGCACTGCTGACGCTCTCGGATTGCGTGGCGACACAGCTGCAGAACGCGCGGATCTTCGCAGCCGATCAGTTGCCGCCGGTCACGCGGGCGCCCTGGAGCGGGCGGCGGCATCGCCACGAGCGGATCCGCCTGGCGTACCTGTCCGCGGATTTCCACTACCACGCCACCGCGATGCTCGCGGCCGGAATGTTCGAAGCGCACGATCGCGAGCGCTTCGAGACGGTCGCGATCTCATTCGGTCCGGAAGACGCCGGCCCGGTGCGGCAGCGGCTGGCACGGGCGTTCGATCAGTTCCACGACGTGCGTCGCCTGAGCGACCCGCAGATCGCCGACATGATGCGATCGCTGGAGATCGACATCGCGGTGGACCTGAAGGGCTACACGCAGGATTGCAGACTCGGCATCTGCGCCCTGCGCGCCGCGCCGGTGCAGGTGAGCTACCTCGGCTATCCCGGAACGCTCGGCCTGGAGGAGATGGATTACATCCTGGCGGATCGCATCGTGCTGCCTCCCGAGCACCGCGAGCACTATTCGGAGCAGGTGGTCTACCTGCCCGAGTGCTACCAGGTCAACGACGACCGGCGTGCGATCGCCGGACGCACGCCGAGCCGCGAGGAGGCCGGCCTGCCGCCGGCCGGCTTCGTGTTCTGCTGCTTCAACAACAACCACAAGATCACGCCCACGGTGTTCGAGGTATGGACGCGACTGCTGGCCCGCGTGCCCGGCAGCGTGCTCTGGCTGTTGCAGGACAACCCCGCCGCCGCGCGTAACCTGCGCCGGGAAGCGGCGCATCGGGGAATCGACCCCGAGCGGCTCATCTTCGCCTCCAGGCTGCCGGTCGACGAGCACCTGGCACGCCACCGCCTCGCCGACCTGTTTCTCGATACGCTGCCGTACAACGCACACACGACCAGCAGCGATGCGCTGTGGGCCGGTCTGCCGGTGCTGACGTGCCTGGGCGGAGCGTTTCCGGGGCGCGTCGCGGCGAGTGTGCTGCACGCGGTCGGACTGCCGGAGCTGGTGACGAGCGATCTCGCGCACTACGAGGCCCGTGCCCTGGAACTGGCCGGTAACGTCGCCGAGCTCGCCGATCTGCGCGCCCGATTGGCGCGCAATCGCGAGACCTGCCCGCTGTTCGATACCAGGCGGTTCACCCGCCATATCGAGGCGGCCTACGAGATGATGTGGGAGCGCCATCAGAATGGCCTGCCGCCCGGTCATCTCGACGTGCCGCCGCACCCCTGACGGGCCAGCGGCGATGGCGATGGCGGCGGGTGGCGAGATGCCCTATGCGCTGTGGCAGTCGCGTGCAGCAGAGGAGTCCGCATTCGTCGTCTGCGCGATGTTCACGCCCGATTACCTGCCTCGGGCCGAACGCCTGCTGCGTTCGCTACGGGAACTCGCGCTGCCGCACGCGCTATACACCGTGCCCTCGGTCCATCGCTCGATCAGCCCGCACGGCAACGACGATCTCACGTACAGCAAACCGCGCTTCGTGGCGTGGGCCGCGCGGCAATTCTCGCGGCCGGTGCTCTACGTGGACGCGGATTGCTGCCTGCGCGAACGTCCGGAGCTGATCGAGGCGCTGCGGACACGGGGGGTCGACTTTGCGGCGTATAACTGGCTGTTCGACGTCGCCAACGACAGCTGGCTGCCGCTGGCCTCCGAGCCGCGGGATGCCCGCGCGAGGTACTGGCGCTACGGCTACAGCGTGCCCGACTGGTCCGATGCGCAGCTCATCTGTTCAGGCGCCGTGCAGTACTGGGCGAATACCCCGGCTGCCACGGCCCTGCTGGAGCGCTGGGAACTGAACCTGACTGAGTATCGAGGCGCCCCGGATGATCATTGCCTCGACTACGCCTTCAATTTCCCCGCGGCCGATGCGCCGCGCGCGAAAGTCTGCTGGCTGCCCAAGGAGTATGCACGCTACCTGCATTGGCCGTACGTCCGCCCGGTGATCGACCATCCCGAACTGCCGGCAGCCGTGGCCAGCGGCCAGTTCGAGTTGCTGGGAGACCGGAGAGTCGACGCCACGCGGCTGCAGCGCGATCCCGGCAAGACGCGCGCATTGCCACGCATGTGCATCGTGGACGCGGTCGCCAGGCAGCTGCTGCTGCGGGATGCCGCTGGCGAGCTGAAGCCCGTAGCGCCGCTGACCCTTCCGCTCTATCTCTGAGCCGCGCCCCCATGCGCCGAGACACCGGGAATCACCCTCGACCCGACGCGCCGGGCAACTCGCAGGCAGAGCCACCGGAGCTGAAGCTGCAACGGGCTCTCGCGCTGCATCAGCGGGGGCAGCTGGCGCAGGCTCGGAACCTCTACCAGGAAATCCTCGCGGCGGAGCCCGGACATTTCCAGGCCCTGCACCTGCTGGGGGTGATCGCGCTGCAATCCAGCGACCCGTCACGGGCCGTGGAATTGATCGGCAAGGCCGTCGCGATCAATCCGCGCGATGCCCTCGTCCTCTACCATCAGGGCTCCGCGCTCCAGCAACTGGCGCGGCTGGATGCGGCGCTGGACTGCTATGACCGGGCCATCGCGCTGGAGCCTGGCTTCGCCGAGGCACACTCGAATCGAGGCCTGGTGCTGAAGGACCTGGGACAGCTGCGTGCCGCGCTCGCGAGCTGCGAGCGCGCGATCGCCCTCCGGGGAGACCTGGCCGAGGCGCACTTCAATCGCGGGATCGTGCTGTTCGGTCTCGGGCAATGGGACGCGGCCATCGCCAGCTACGACCAGGCGATTGCCGTGAGGGCCGACTATCCCGAGGCCTGCTTCAACCGCGGCATCGCATTGGCGCAGCTCAACCGGCTCGATGCGGCCGTGGCCAGCTTCGATCAGGCCATTGCGTGCCGACCCGAGTACCTGGCGGCGCACGTGAACCGGGGCAACGCATTGATGGAGCTCGGCATCCTGGATGCCGCGCTCGCCAGCTACGACCGGGCCATGGCGATCAGGTCCGATGACGCGAGGATCCATGTGAATCGCGCTACGGTGCACCAGCAGTTGATGCAACGCGAGGCCGCGCTGGCCGACTGCGAGCAGGCCATCGCCCTCGAACCCGACTACGCCGACGCCTACTACAACCGGGCCCTGATCCGACTGCTGGCCGGTGATTTCGAGCGTGGCTGGGTCGACCACGAATGGCGCTGGCACCGGCAGCTGCGCTCGAGCATCCGCGAACGACGCACTTACCCGCAGCCCCTGTGGCTCGGCGAATCGCCGCTGTCCGGCAGGCGAATCCTGCTCCATGCCGAGCAGGGCCTGGGAGACACGCTGCAGTTCTGCCGCTACGTCACCCACGTGGCGGCGCTCGGAGCACACGTGATCCTGGAAGTACCCAGGGCGCTCGCTGCGCTGCTGTCGAGGCTGGATGGCGTCTCGGAACTGGTGGTCGACGGGGAACCGCTCCCCGAATTCGACTGTTACTGCCCGCTGATGAGCCTGCCGCTCGCATTCCGGACGACCCTGTCGAACGTGCCGGGACGCGTACCCTACCTGCGCGCGGGGGCTGACAAGGCCGAATACTGGAGACGGCGGCTCGCGGAGCAGCGCGGGGAGCAGCGCGCGCCCAGGGTCGGCCTGGTGTGGTCGGGAGGATTCAGACCGAACCAGCGGGAGGTGTGGGCGGTCAACCGGCGCCGCAACATCCCGTTGTCGAAGCTGGCCAACCTGAAGCTTCCGGACGTCGAGTACTTCAGTCTGCAGAAGGGATCATCGGCCGAGGCGGAACTGGCCGAGTGCATTGCGAACGGATGGGACGGGCCGGCGGTCACGGATTTCAGTTCCGAGCTGCACGATTTTTCGGACACGGCCGCGCTGGTCGAGCAGCTGGATCTGGTCATTTCCGTCGACACCTCGACGGCGCATCTCGCCGGCGCGCTGGGCAAACCCGTCTGGCTGCTCAACCGCTTCGACACCTGCTGGCGCTGGCTCGAGGATCGCACCGACAGCCCGTGGTACCCGACCTTGAGGCTCTATCGACAGCAGGCGCCCGGAGACTGGGAGGGGGTGGTGCGCCGCGTCAGGCAGGACCTGCTGCAATGGGCCACCGAGGCGGCTCGAGGCGATCGATGGCGATGACCGCCCCGCGCAAAATCCTGATCGTGTGCAGTCACTACTGGCCGTCGGTGGGCGGGCTGGAGGTGAGCATGGGGCAATTGAGCGTCGAGCTCGTCGCAGCCGGTTACCCGGTAACGGTCCTGACGCAGGCCTTCCCCGGGCGAAGCGGCGATTCACACGCCGGGGTCCGGATCATCAGCATCGGGCAGCGGGAATTCCCATGGGCGATACGCGAGGCCGTGGGTTCCGGAGCCTTCGATGTCTGTGTCCTGGTCCAGGATCCCCTGGGCGTCATCATCTGGAGCGTCGAGGGACTGCAGGCGCCGACGCATGTGCGGGTCCTCATCCAACCCATCATCAACGAGGATGGCTATGCGCGCTGGAAGGATCATCGCGAGTTCAGGCAGCGTCTCGCGGCCATCCTGAAGGCCGCGGATGCCGTACTCGTGATGACCCGCAGCGGTCCGGACGTGCGCTACATGCAGGAGGCCGGCATCGACTTCGCCTACCTTCCCAATGCCACCACGGAAGTGGCGCCAGCGGGCGATTTTCGCGGTCGGTTCGGCATCGCGCAGGACCGGTTCATGATCCTGCACGTCGCCAACCTGTATCCGGTCAAGAATCACGTCGGGCTCATCGATGCACTGCAGGCCCTGCCGCCAGACTGGCAACTGGTCATGATCGGACATCCTGCCGGCTCCGCCGAGTACGTGAATGCGGTCGGCAGCAGGCTCGCCGCGCGCCCGGACATCCTGTTCATTCCCGGCCTGCCGCCGGAGTGGATATCGGCAGCGATGGGCGCCTGCGACGTGAAGGTACTGGCATCGCACGGCGAAGGATCTCCGATCACGTTGCTGGAGGCCATGGTGAAGCGCAAGCCGTGGCTCGCCACGCCGCATTGCGGCGCCGCCAACGACCATCTGGGAGGGTTCATCGCCGAGCTGGGACAGTTTCGGGCGGTACTGGGCGCACTGGCCCGTGACACCAGCATGCGCGAGGAGCTCGGACGGATCAGTTACCAGCACTGGACCCGGTGCCATGCATGGAAGGTCGTTCTGCAGGGCTGGATCGACCTGATCGAGTCAGGGCGGCTGCGGCGCGACTTCAATCCGGACGCCGGGCTCGGCGCGCGCATGCAGACGCAGCGCCTGAGGCTCGCGCACGCGATCGGCAGCTCCGATCGCGGATAGGGAACTACTCCTCAGACCGCCAGCATCCTTGGCCGACCGTCGGGCCCGACCCATCCGGCATCGTTGGTATGCCAGGAATAGGAATACGGCGATCGCATCACCGTGAAACGCTGGTCGATCGCCGTCACGTGCTCCGGGAGCAGCTGCAGCAGGCACTGTGTAAAGAAAGTGGGACCGGAGATCTGCGGTATCTCGCGGTTCGCGGCTACCGCGATGTTGGTGCGGGCGCATCGTACCACCTCGGCCAGGAACGGATCGCCAGCGGGAAATCCGAAACAGGCGTTACAGATGTTGTAGTACGGATGCATGGTGAAGCACACGAAGGGGCGCGCAAACATGCCGTCATATTGACGGACGGCGACCGCATCGACGTCCGAGTAGACCCCCCCGTGGCGCAATACGATCTCATAGCGCAGCAGGTCGGCGCGGACGCCGATCCGGCGTTCGGCCGTCAGCACGTCGGCGCCATAGAAATCGTCGTATCGAAGCGGCTGCACGCTGACGCCGGGAACCGCCGGGTCCACCTCGTGGTCGGTCCACAACCAGATCGCATAGGCGGGATTGATGTCACGAAACCGCTCGATCCGCTCGCGATACCGGTCCGGCAGCCGGGAGCCGATCCAGATGAAGTGCAGGCGTCGCGGCACCACGCAATCCCAGCTGGCACGGCGCGTACTGGCGATGGCGGCAGGATGAGGGCTGAGGGCGTAGGGCAGGCCGCCGCGGGCGAGGGCCGGCGCGAGCACGCGGGCATTGAATACCATGGCGTATCGGTGCGTCATCTTCATGCATCCGGGACGTCATTCACGTTCCACAGGCACACGCATCGGTCAGGACCGGGACCCTCCTGGTTCGCCTCGACGATGGTGCGCAGGGGCGCGGGCCAGTCGAACGGCGGCAGCTGCAGGTTGATGCGACGCCAGCCGCCGTTGGGAATCGGGCCGTTGGCGACCACCGATCGCCACGTGAAAGTGGTCGTCAACAGCATTCGAATCCCGGATGCCCTGACGTTGCGGATCGTGGATCGTATGTCTTCCGTCGGGAAATGAAAGAACAGGTCGCGAATCAGCACGAGGTCGGCCGGCGGCAGCGGATCCTTGCGCACGTCCGCACATTCGAAGCGGTAGCCGAATGCGCCGTAGAGCTCCCGGTTGCGGGCGATCAACGCCGGGACCACATCGACACCGAGGTAGTCGATTCCGGACAGATCGACGACACGCATCCAGTTGAAGTCACCGCAGGGCGCATCGATGAGGGACCGGACGCCAAATTCGCCAAGCAGTACTTCGAGTTCCGGCCGCAGGAACTGGGTCTGGGTGATCGTCGAGCCCGGCCCCGACAGGGACTCCCGGTCCAGACGCTGGTCCTGGCGCAGCTGCTCGGCCCAAAATTCCTGCGTCATCGGTGCCACTTCCACGTACGGAGACTCTATAGCGCTCGCGATCGACCCACAAGAACGGAACTGCCCCGCCGTAACAGCGATACACTGGACGCACGAGGCGGCGTCCTGGATTCGAGCCCATGCAGTTCACGGTACTGATCCCGGTCTACGATACGCCGCCGCAATTCCTGGTGGAGAGTATCCTGAGCTGCCTGCGGCAGACGCTGCCGCCGGCCGAGATCCTGATCGTCGATGACGGCTCCACGAGTTCAGCCACCCGGGAGTGCCTCGATCAGCTGCGCCGGGCGCCCACCGTCCGGCTGCTGTCCTGGAGCGGAAATCGCGGCATCGCCGAGGCGCTCAACAGCGGCCTCGAGAACGCCTCGTTCGAATGGATAGCCCGCATGGACGCCGACGACGTCATGTTGCCGCACCGCCTCGGCGCCCAGGCTGACTATCTCCTGCGCAGCGACCAGCCGGACGTCGTCGGCGGCCAGCTGATGTATTTCGGGGCCGAGACCGGCCAGTTCACGACTCACCCGGAGGTCATCACTCCCCAGCTGGCGATGGACCACCCGGACGGATGGTTCGTCAATCACCCTACCGCGATTCTGCGCAGGCGAACCGTGGTCTCGGCCGGCGGCTACGACGCCAGATTCACGGGTTGCGAGGACATGGAGCTCTGGTATCGCCTGCTCTCGAGGGGCAGTGAAATCAGGAACCTGCAGAGCATCGTACTGCTCTATCGCATTCATCCCGGCCAGGCGACAGGGCGGTCCCGGGTGGTACCGCTCGCGCAGTTCAAGGGTTACCTGGCGTCATCCACGCCACCGACGATCCGTCATAGATGAGTTCCAGGCTGGTAAAGACCTTCTGGCACTGGAGCACGAACTCCTGCTGAGCGAAAAACTCCCGCAACAGATTCCCGAATTCGTCGGCCGTGAAATAGGTTCGAAGCTTCCGGTACATCGCGTAGGCCACCTGGAATCTGCGTTGAATCACGTAGTCCGCGAGCAGCTCGAAAAATTCGCGCGACCTGCACAGGTTCGGCGTGAACGATCCCGACATGCCGATCATCTCCTGATCGGGCACATGGCGCCACATGTTGAACAGACCGTGAAACCCGAACGTAGGCAGCTCAGGCAGGGAGCGCTCGTAGGAAAAGCCGTTCGCCGCGTTTTCATCGGCAAAGCGGATGCCCAGGGCCGACTCCAGCCTGGGGCGATGCACGCGGCAGATCAATTCGTCCTCCGGGAAACCCTCGATCAGCGTGAAGTCCGCGCTCGCGGTCGCCATCAGCAGCCGCTTCGACCTGAACGAGAACCCGCCGTTGCCGACGTTCATCCCCGTGATCCAAGGCCACCGGGCACCGATATAGTCGAATCCCCGGAACGAGTCCTGCCAGCAGCGCGGATCGAGCACGTAGCCGTCCCATTGGATCACCAGGCAATAGGGCGTGTGGACGTACCCATTCAATTCCTTGAGGATGAAATGCGAGTAGGCCTGGCGCGAATCCAGCGCAGGAATCCTCCGGGTCCGGAAATCCCGGGAGACGATGTCGGCGTCCGTGAACAGCGTGGCTTGCGCGAACCCGCACAGGCGCGTGCAATGGCTCAACGCGCGCGCGGCCAGATCCGGCATCGCGCAGTCCGCCACGCACACCGACACGTCCGCGAGCTCGAGCCTCACCGGACCCGGGCTCACAGCAGCTCGGCCGGCACTACCAGTCCAAGCCGCTGCAGGGCCAGCTGCCGCGCGGTCCTGACATCGGGATTCGTGACCGGCCATCGGCGGTAGATCGCCAGAAAATCCAGTGCGACACTGCCGTCCCCGTAGGCCCCGTAGTTGCGGCCCGATTGCGTTGCCACGTGCACGACCGGTCCGTAGAGGTTCCGGTACCGGAACTCGATCTGGCTGCGCAGGGATATCAGGTAATCCCAGTCCTCATGGCTGCGCAGGCGCGCGTCAAAGGCAAATCTGCGCGCCGTGCTCGCGTGCAGCATGTAGGCATTGTTCGGCAGGATGTTGCCTACCAGTACCGAGTCCGGATCGACGTTTTCGCTCGTGATCCGTTCTTCGGCGATGGAGCGTGGATCGACGGAGCGATCCTCGTGAATCTTGCGGTAGTTGAAATAGTACAGGACCGGCTCTTCGACTCCGATCGATCCCATGAAGTCACTGAAGAAGCCGACCTCGAAGGTGTCATCATCGTCGAGAAAGCAGAGGTATCTGCCATTGGCGTTCGCTACGCCGAGATTCCTGGTTTCCGCGGGACCCTTGAGGCGGGGAGCGGCAAGAAACGCATCCCCTTCGCGCAGGTACTGCTGCGCCGTAGCCCTGGTCTCCCGTGAGCCCTCATCGGCGCACAGGATGATCTCGAAGTCCTTGAAGGATTGCGCCAGCAGCGACTGCAGGGCCCGTGCAAGCAGCAGTGGCCTGCGATGCGTCGTAACGACCACGGAAATTCCCGGGCGGGAGGACATGAACGTCGGATCCTTGTGCCGGCGGGCCGCCGCCACCTCGCGATCATCACGCGCTACGGTAGTGAGAATTCATGGGCAAAGCAACGTCACCGGCGGCGCCACGAGAGTGTCATACACGAGCGGCTAGAATCTCTCGGGGCGCTGGCGTGGGGCGCTGTGGGGGCGGTCCACGGAAACCAGAGACACCGGTGATGGACAAGTTTCAGCGGGCGATAACCCTGCACCGGGAAGGGAAGCTGGCACTCGCCCGGGCCGCCTACGAGGAGGTCCTGCGCGTCCAGCCCGGCCACGCCGCTGCATTGCATTCCCTCGGCATCGTGGCGCATCAGATGGGCGATGCGGCGCGAGCCGCCGCGTTGATCGGTGAGGCGACAAGACTCGATCCCGGCGACGCGTTCATGCCGTTTCACCTGGGCAACGCGCTGCGCGACCTGCGTGACCACGCCGCGGCGCTCGCGAGCTACACCCGCGCCATCGGCCTCAAGCCGGACTTCGCCGAGGCCTACGCACTGCGCGGCATCGTGGCGTGCGAGATGAACGAGCGGCAGGCTGCGCTGCGCGATTACGACGCGGCCCTGGCGCTCCGAGCCGACTTTGCCGAGGTGCACTCGAATCGGGGAGACGTGCTGCGGGAACTCGGGCGCCATGCCGCGGCGTTGGCGAGTCTCGAGCGCGCCATCGCATTGAGACCCGACTTCCCGGAGGCACTGTGCAACCGTGGTCTCGTGCTGCTCGAACTGGGGCAGCGGGACGCGGCGTTGGCCAGTCTCGATCTGGCCATTGCGCTCTCACCCGCCTATGCGGCGGCACACTACAACCGGGGACTGGTGCTCAAGCAGCTGCGGCGGTGGGACATGGCGCTGGCCAGCTTCGAGCGGGCGCTTGCGATCCGGCCCGATGACGTGGAGATACACCGCAGCCGCGGGATACTGCTGAAGTCGATGCAGCAGTTCGACGCCGCGCTGGCAAGCCTCGATGCTGCCATCACACTCGATCCAGGCTTCGCACCCGCGTACTCGAGCCGCGGCACGGTGCTGCACGAACTGAACCGGTTCGAGGCGGCACTGGAGGATTACGACCGGGCCATCGCCCTGCAGCCTGAGCTTGCGGAGGCGCACCTGAATCGCGGGGCGACGCTGCGTGAATGCAATCAACTGCAGGCGGCGTTGGCCAGTTACGAGCGGGCCATCGCCCTGGATCCGCAGTGCGGCGCGGCGCATTCCAACCGCGCGACGGTGCTCACGGCGCTGGGGGATGCGCAGGCCGCCGTCGCCAGCTGCGACGCGGCCATCGCCCTCGACGGCAGCAATTCGGCGGCACACCTCAACAAGGCGATGGCGTTGCTGCTCCTCGGGCAGTATGAAGACGGGTGGATCGAGTACGAGTGGCGCTGGGCCGAGCTGGACCATGCCAGCGATGGGCGGCTGGGAGGCAGGAACTTTCCGCGGCCGCTGTGGCTGGGTGAGGAGCTGTTGGCAGACAAGACGATCCTGCTGCATGCCGAGCAGGGTTTGGGGGATACGATCCAGTTCTGCCGTTACGCCAGGCTGGTGGCGGACCTGGGCGCCACGGTGATCCTCGAAGTTCCGGCGCAACTCGCAACGCTGCTCCGCGGCCTGCCGGGAGTGGCGCGGATCGTCGTGCGCGGAGAGCCGTTACCGCCCTTCGACCTGCACTGCCCGCTGTTGAGCCTGCCGCTGGCATTCAGGACTGTGCTGTCCACGGTCCCCGCGAACGTGCCCTACCTCAGGCCCGATCCGGACAAGTCCCGCCACTGGCGGGCGGTGGTCGGTGAACGACGCGGGCTCAGGGTGGGCGTGGTGTGGTCGGGCGGCTTTCGGCCCCTCCAGCGCGAGCTGTGGACGGTCAATGCGCGCCGGAACATTCCGCTCGAGAAGCTGGCTCCCTTGAGCCATCCGTCGATCGAGTTCTTCAGCCTGCAGGTGGGTCAGCCGGCGGAAGGGGAATGGAAGGAGCTCATCGCCCGTGGATGGACCGGGCTCGAGCTGGTGGATCACGTCGCGTCCCTGCAGGACTTTTCCGACACCTCGGCATTGATCGATCAACTGGATCTGGTGATATCCGTGGATACCTCGACGGCACATCTGGCCGCGGCGCAGGGCCGGCCGGTGTGGCTGCTGAATCGCCACGATACCTGCTGGCGCTGGCTGCAGGACCGAACGGACAGCCCGTGGTACCCCACGATGAAGATCTACCGACAGCCGAGTGCCGGCAACTGGGACGAGGTCATCGAGCGCGTGCGCGCGGATCTGTTCCAGCTGGTGGATGAGGGCCGATCTACCTCCTGGCGGCGCTGATCTCGCCGGTTCTGCGCAGGCGTATCTCATACAGCGCCGGCCAGTTCTTGCCGGTGACGAACAGGCGGTCGTGCTCGCGATCGTAGGCGATGCCGTTCAACACGTCGGTTTGCCCGGCAATCCGATCCCGGGCGGCGAGCAGGCCGTCGAGATCGATCACGCCGACGATCCGGCCATCGTCCGGATCGATGCGGACGATCCAGTTGGTCTGCCAGACATTGGCGTAGATCTCGCCCTTGATCCATTCCAGTTCGTTCAGGTAGCGCACCGGCGTCCCGTCGACGGTCACGCTGATGCGTCCGGTTTCCTTCAGGGTGCGTGGATCGATGAAGCGCAGCTCCGCGGTGCCGTCGCTCATGATGATGCGATGTCCGTCCTGGGTGAGCCCCCATCCCTCGCCGGGGTAGGAAAACCGTCCGCGTAGCTGGAAGCTCGCGAGGTCGTGCACGAACCCGACGTGGGATCGCCACGTGAGGCTGATCAGGCGCCCGCCCCAATTGACGATGCCCTCGCCGAAGTACTGGTCGGGCAGGGCGATCTGCTGAATGACCTTGCCGGTCAGGAGCTCGACCTTGCGGATGGAGGACTGGTGCTCGAGCCCGGTGCTCTCGTACAGGTATCCGTCCAGGTAGAACAACCCCTCGGTGAACGCATGCGTATCGTGCGGGTAGGTGTTCACGACCTCGTAGGAATACAAGGGTACGGCGGCGACGCACGCGATCGAGGGTGCGAGCGTCGCGAGCAGCAGGATCGGAACGCATCGCACGCGAGCGTGGTACCGGAACATCGTCATTGCAGCAGCCAGGTGAGCGCGATGCAGACCGACGCGCCCGCAGGGAATGACTTCCCGCGCCGCGCTCACGAGTCTATCGATGCCACGGGGTGGCCACAAGCCGGCGCAGCCCGACGGTCGAATCGACGGACGATGATTGTAATAGAACCGTCATCGGCCGGCGTCAAGCTTCAGGACTTCAGTTCGCGAGCCAGTCGCGCCGGGCGATCAAGCACAGACATGAATCTCCTGTTGACAATCCGCAACACCGCGCTGGTCCGCCACACCGCGTTGGCGGCGATCCTGTGCTGTGCGCCGCTGAGTGCCATCGCCGCGGGTTCCTGGTGGAACGGAGACTGGCAGTACCGCAAGGAGATCGGTTTCGACCTGAGTGCCACCGGCGCCGATGTGGCCGGCACGCAGGCGGACGTGCCGGTGCTGGTGCGCCTCTCGCTCGCCAATTTCGCGTACTTCAACGACACCAAGCCCGACGCCTCGGACTTCCGGGTCATCGCGGGGGACGACAAGACCCCGCTGAAATTCCACTTCGAGCGCTACGACGCGCAGAACCAGCTCGCGTACCTGTGGATCGACGTCCCGAGCCTCACCGGCGGCGCGAAGAGCGACAAGATCTACCTGTACTACGGCAATGCCAGTGCGGCCGCGGCGCAGGATCCAGCCGGTACCTTCGACGTCAACCAGGCCCTGGTGCTCGAATTCAGCCAGGCCAGCGGCCTGCCGGTCGACATCACCGCCTACAAGAACAACCCGAGCGCTTCGAGCGCCGAAGCCGTGCCGGCTTCGCTGATTGCGGGCGGCGTGAAGTTCGCCGGTGGCCAGACGATCACGACCCCGGCCAGCGCCAGCCTGCGACTGGTCCCGAGCCAGGGCCTCACTGCCTCCGCGTGGGTCAAGTTCGATCAGCCACAGGCCCAGGCCGACCTGCTGTCGCTCGCCGACCAGGGCCGCGAATTGACGCTCGGCATCGACGGCACCCATGCGTTCGCACGCTATCTGGGCGGCGGCGCGCCGGTCACGATCACGCAGAGCAACGGTGAGCTCAGCTCCGGGCAATGGCACCTGCTGGCGCTCACTGCGGGGGCCGGCCAGCTCACGCTGTACGTCGATGGCGTGGCGGCCGGGCAGGCCCCGGCGACGCTGCAGGAAATCGGCGGCACGCTGAGCATCGGCAGCTCGACGCACGCGTCCAATTTTCTCACCGGCGAAGTCGACCAGATCGAGGTCTCGAAGATCGCGCGCAGCGCCGACTGGATCAAGGCGCTGGCCCGCAGCGAAGGCACCGAGGCGCCGCTGGTGGTCTACGGCGCGGACGGCCAGAAGGAGAGTGGCGGGCAGGGCTCCTACTTCGCGACCATCGCCAAGAACCTGACCGTCGACGGCTGGGTCGTCATCGTGATCTGCATGACGATGCTGCTGGTCGCGCTGATCATCATGGTGCTCAAGGCGGTGTACCTGAGCCGCGTCGAGGGCGCGAACGGCCGCTTCCTGCGCGATTACCAGAGCATGGCGGTCAGCACGGGTGCAGGCGCCGGCGCGCTCGACCAGCCGGCATCGAAAGATGCGGAGGAATTCGCGGACGAGTCCCCGGCGGTGGCCGCGCTGGTCGGCGAGGAGGGCAAGTACGGCGCCTCGACGCTGTATCGCCTCTACCATATGGGCATCGCCGAGCTGAACAAGCGCGTCGCGAACCAGTCGATCGGGGCCCGGCGCACGATGATCCTGAGTCCGCAGACGATCGAGGCGATCCGGGCCTCGATGGATGCGACGCTGATCCGGCTGCAGCAGCGCATGTCCTCGCAGATGGTGCTGCTGACGATCGCGATTTCCGGCGGTCCGTTCCTCGGCCTGCTCGGCACCGTCATCGGCGTGATGATCACCTTCGCCGCGATCGCGCCTCCGGCGACGTCAACGTCAACGCGATCGCGCCGGGCACGGCGGCGGCGCTGGCGGCGACCGTGGCCGGCCTCGCGGTCGCGATCCCGTGCCTGTTCGGCTACAACTGGCTGAACACCCGCATCAAGTCGATCAACGCCGACAAGCGCGTGTTCCTCGACGAGTTCGTCGCGCGGATCGCCGAGCAGTACAGCTGAGGATGTCCGGCATGTCCGATCGACAGCGGCGACAAGGATGTCTACGACGACATCAACATCACGCCGATGCTGGATCTCGCCTACGTGCTGCTGGTCATCTTCATCATCATGACCACCGCCACGGTGCAGGGCATCAAGGTCAACCTGCCGAAGGCGAGCGCGGCCCCGACGCTCGCGAAGCCGCAGACCAAGGCGATCACGATCACCGCCGACGGCACGATCTTCCTCGACACCTTTCCGGTCACGATGCCCGAGCTGGAGAACCTGCTGCGCCAGTACAAGGCCGCCAACCCGAACCTGCCGGTGATCATCAAGGGCGACTCGACGGTGCAGTACCAGAAGGTGATCGACGTGCTGGATCTGGTCGGGCGCCTGGACATCACCCAGCTCGGCCTGGTCACCCAGCGGATCGTCAAGTAGGACTCCCCAGGACATGGACCGTCGTCACCGACTGATGAAGAACCTGCCGCTGGCCGCGGGCGGCACGCTGGTCGTGCTGCTGATCTTCGTGGCGGTGTGGTGGATCCGGGGCTTCATGTCGAACAACGCGCAGAAGCCGGCCAGGGTGGTGCAGAACATCACCGTGATCCGGCCGCCACCGCCGCCGCCGCCCCAGGAGACCCCGCCGCCCCCTCCGCCGGACAAGGTCGACGAGCCCATCCCGCAGAACCAGCCGGATCCGACCCCCGACAACACGCCGGCGCCCGCGCCCGACCTGGGCCTGGACGCGGAGGGCAGCGCAGGGAGCGACGCCTTCGGGCTCGCCGCGCGCAAGGGGGGTACCGACATTTCCGGGTCGGCCGGTGCCATCTTCGCCTGGTACACGAACAAGCTTCGGGATGAGATCTCCAACCGGCTCTCCTCGGACCCGAAGCTGCGCGGCAAGAAGTTCACGGCGGGCTTTCGGATCTGGCTCGAATCCGATGGGCGGATCAAGGACGCCAAGCTGACCGTCGGTTCCGGCAGCAGCGAAGTGGATCGCGAGATCACCGCGCAGATCGCGACCGGAGTGCATTTCGACGGGCCGCCGCTGGAGCTTCCGCAACCGATCAGCCTGCAGATCGTCTCGCACAGCTAGCGCCGTCGTTCGTCAGGGAGGATGTCTGTGAAGTCGTGGAGCATTCGACTGTGCGTTGCAGCGGCCGTCGGTCTGGCGGGCTTGAGTCCCGCGGCGCGCGCCGCGGACGCGGCCGCCGAGCAGCAGTCGCTCGAGGAGCTACGCAACACGGTCGTGAACCTGCTCCAGTCGCTGGTGGACAAGGGTGTCCTCACGCGCGAGCAGGCGCAGCTGCTGGTCAAGCAGGCGCAGGACAAGGCGGCCTCGGACGCCGCCGCGAACGCGCAGGCCGCCAAGGAGGAGGAGAACGCGGTGCGGGTGCCGTATGTACCGCAGATCGTCAAGGACGAGATCAGCAAGCAGGTGGCCGACCAGGTGAAGCCGCAGGTGGTCCAGAGCGTGGTCGCCGAGGCCAAGACCGAGCGCTGGGGCGTGCCGGGCGCGCTGCCCGACTGGCTCGCGCACGTGCATCCGTTCGGCGACGTCACGTTCCGCGGCCAGGCCGACATGTACACGCGCGACAATGCGGTCAACGCCATCCTCGATTTCAACGGCATCAACGCCGCCGGAGGCATCGCCAAGGATGCGTTTCCGTTCCTGAATACCACGGAGAACCGGGATCGCTTCCGGCTGCGCGCGCGCCTCGGACTCGATGCCGACCTGACGCCCCACATCAGCAGTGAAATCCGTCTCTCCAGCGGCTCGCTGACCGATCCCAGCTCCGAGTCGCAGACCGAAGGCACCTACGGCCAGCGCTACACCGTCGGCATCGACCGCGCCTATATCCGCTACAACTCGAGCGTGGCCGAGACCCTTTCTGCGCTGACCCTGGAAGCGGGGCGCTTCGACAATCCCTGGTTCACGCCGACTGAGCTGGTCTATGCGCGTGACCTGCAGTTCGAAGGTGTCGCGGGTACCGCGCGGCTGGGGCTGGGCAATGGCGGATCGGACAAGTCGCACCTGTTCCTGAGCGTCGGGGCGGTGCCGATACTCGAAGTACCGACCGAGATCGCCGAGAACAAGTGGCTGTTCGGCGGGCAGCTGGGCACCAACCTGCGATGGGCCGACGGCACGAATCGCCTGCAGTTTGCCGCGTCGTACTATGACTTCCAGCACGTCACCGGCGTGCGCAATGCACCGTTCTCGACGCTGACGAACGTCACCGCGCCGGCCTTCATCCGCTACGGCAACACGGTGTTCGATATCTCGAACAACCCTACCGATCCGACGGTGAACCTGTTCGCGCTGGCGGCGCATTTCCGGCTGGTCGACCTGGCCGCAACCTACGAGCTCGCGTTCGCGCGGTACAGCCTGGCACTGACCGGCGAGGCGGTGCGCAACATCGGCTACCGGCTGAGCGACGTCGAGGCGCTGAGCCAGCAGACCATCGCCTCGCCGCAGGACCGCGGTTACGTCGGTGAGATCAGCTTCGGTGATCCGACGGTCGCGGAGTTCGGGCAGTGGCGCGGCCGCATCGGCTACCGCTACGTGCAGGCCGATGCGGTCATCGATGCGTGGACCGATGCGGACTTCCACGAGGCGGGCACCAATGCGCAGGGTTACTACCTGTGGGCCGACGTCGGCTTCGGCCCGCAACACCTGGTTCCGGATCCGCTACCTGTCCGGCAACGAGATCACCGGTCCGCGCTATGGCGTGGACATCCTGCAGCTGGACCTGAACACCCGGTTCTGAACACGAGGTCACCGCCACCGTGCGCCAACGCTTCCCGACGATGCTGCTCGCCGTGCTGGTCCTTGCGGCCGCCGGCCGCGGCGTCGCGCAGGTCGAAAGGAGCGGCGGCGGCGCCAACGCGCAGCTCGCGGCCCAGTTCCAGCAGGCCGTGGCGGAGCGCACCCAACTGCAGGCCGAGAATGATAAGCTCAAGAAGGACCTGGACGAGGCGAAGAAGCAATTACAGGCGGCGACGACGCAGTTGACGGCCGCGAAGGCCGGCGCCGGCACCACGCAGGCGCAGCTGGCCGCGGCCCAGGCGAGCAGCCAGAGCAATGCGCAGGCGCTCGAACAGAGCAGGGCGCGCCTGCAGGAGCTCGTGGATCGCTATCGCGACACCGCGACGACGCTGCGCGAGGTCGAGACGGAGCGCTCGCACCTGCAGCAGCAGCTCGCCCAGAGTAAGACGGATTTCGACGTATGCGCCGAACGCAACTACCAGCTGTTCCAGGTCGATGGCGAAGTGCTCGACCGCTACGAGCACCAGGGAGCCTTCAGCTACCTGGCGCGCGCGGAGCCGTTCACGCGCCTCGAGCGCACCCGGATCGAGAACCTGGTCGACGAGTATCGCGCCCGTGCCGAGGAACTGCGGGTACAGAAGGCGCCGCCGGCCGTCGCTGGCAAGAACTGAGCCTGGCGGCCGTCCTGCTCGCCCTGGCGGGCGGGGCCGGCGCGGCGACCTTGAGCTCCGAGAGCTCGGTGGGCCTGGAAGCCGACTACAACTCCAATCCGTACCTGCGCAGTGCGCAGGTCCAGGGCGCTGAGTCGGAGGCGGTGATCGCGAACCTGCCGGCGACCTATACCAGCGACACGATCTCCTACGAACTCATTCCGCGGCTGCGCTTCGCGACCACGCAGGGCGTCACCGCGCTGCTGTCGGACTACCAGTACCTCGATGCCGACTGGCGCCTCGCACAGGAGCGCAACACCATCGCGCTCGGCGGCTCGTGGCACCGGGACTCGACGTTCTACAACCTGTTCGAGAACAGCGCGCTGAACGGCACCACGCTGCACCGCCAGGAGGAACTGGCGAGCGGCTCGTGGACGCGGCTGCTCGGTGAGCGCAGCGATCTCGCGCTGACCGGCTCGTACGATCAGATCAACTACGCGCACAACCCCGCGCTCGTGGTCGTCAGCTACGACTACCTGCAGGGCAGCCTGCAGTACGATCGCACGCTCTCGGAGCGCTGGAAATGGACGCTGACGGGGGGCTACGGCCAGTACCAGCTGCGCGATCAGAGCTATCGCAGCGACAACCGTTTCGCACAGACCTCGCTGGCCTACAGCCTCTCGGAGCAGTGGTCGATGAGCCTGCAGGTCGGCTACTCGCGCGTGAGCTCGCTGACCCAGGAGCAGCAGCTCGCGATCTTCCAGGCTCCGGGCGGCGGCTTCTACCTCGGCTTCCAGACCCTGAAGGTCGGCGCCTCACAGGGCACGGACAGCTTCGCCGCGACCCTCGAGCGCAAGGGCGAGCGGGTGGTGCTCGACCTCGCGGCCTCACGCTCGATCCAGCCTTCCGGCCTGGGGGCGCTGCTGACGCAGGATGATGCGAGCATTGCGGCGAACCTGCCGTGGACCGAACGCCTCAGCTTCGGCGCGCGGCTCCATGGCGCGCGACTGTCCGATCCGCTGCAGCAGATCAGTTACTCGAACCGGCGCTACTACGACGGCTCCCTCACCGCGAACTGGCTCGTGACCGAGCACTGGACGCTGCAGTTCTCGGCGACCTATTTCCTGCAGCGCTACTCGGGAAGCTTCCCGACGGCCGATTCGAGCGCCGTGTCGCTCTCGCTCTCCCGCCAGCTCGGCCACCTGCGCCTGTAGCGCGTTCCTTCCGATCCCTCTGAGGCCGGGCCTGATCCCCGGCTGTCCGCGCAGTGTCATACAGGAATAGGTCAAATAGTGTGCAAAAGAATTCCTTTTGTATTACACACTTGCGGCTAATAATTAATGTAGGAATCATACTGCTGAGACCCTTATTACATAAGCTGCGCGGCATGGTTTGAGAGTCAAGCTGAAGCTAGATTCCGAAGATCTCGAGTGCGGTAACGCACGTACGGTCTTCTGTCAAAAACGGATACTGCGGGGGCCAAAGGAATGGCACCCTGCATGGGGGTGCTGGGTTAAACTGTCACAAAGGCTTCAAGCGCTTGACACTGTATTCCGTGATGATCGCCCCAGACAGTCCGCTTCCATTGCCCGGTATCCGTGGCGATGAGCGGCCATTACCCGGGGCCAGCAGTGACCAACAACGATCGAACCGTGTCCGACAGCCGCAAGCAGGCGGTATCGATCCGGATGAACCGCAGCGACGTGCGCAACATCAAGCGCCTCGCGGAGCGGCTCGGAGCACGCGACTCCGACGTCATCCGCTTCGCGATCAAGCTCATGCTGGCGCAGCTCGCGCCGTTGCAGGACCCGGGAGTCGGGGGCCGCGGCCTGGTCCCGGTGTTTCTCGAGTCGGGGCCTGAACTGATGCGCCACTTCGAACTCGACGCCGCCCGGATCGCCAGCATCATCAACGATGGGGTCGAGGCCGGCGCCCAGGTCGACCGTGACGACATCCAGCTGCTCGCGATGAGCGCACTGCAGCGCTCCTACCTGAAGATGCGCGCCGGCGGGTCGCGGCGCGCGGCGCCGTCCGATGACCCCACCGGTAATGGCCTCAATGGCCTGCATGGCGTCAATGAGGGCATCGACCACCTCGCCGCGGGCGAGGCCCCGGAGGCGACGCTGCGCCAGTACCTGTACGACAAATACCTGCATTCCGCAGTCCCTGGCTACAAGCCCGGGCCGAGGGCCGACACATGAAGCATCTATCGAAGCTCCTCGGCGTCGTGGGCCTGCTGGCGGCGCTGCCCGCGGCGCACGCCAGCATGGTGGTGCAGTCGAAGCTGACCCCGGGGCCCGACGTACTGATGAACGACCCCGAGTTCGTGCAGGGCAACTCGGCGAACTCGATCGAACTGGACCTGCAGAGCGCCGGTACGCTGACCTTGAACTTCACCGACCTGGACTTCACCGGGGCGCTCGATACGCTCGAGTTCGGGCTGTCGGAAACCAGCAGTCCGGTTTCGGGCATGATCGATGCCGACAGCATGACGATCGACTTCACGCGCGCGACCAAGCTGTACCTCGACGTGTTCGCGCGCGCGGGCCGCCATACCGGGTTCGGGCTGTACAACCTGTATGCATGCTTCCAGCCCACACCGCAGCCCGTGCCCCTGCCCGCGAGCGCGCTGTCGCTGGCCTGCGGCCTGGCCGGCCTGTTCGCGGTCATCCGGCGGCCGCGACAGGCAACTGTCACGGACCCTGTGGTCTAATCGCCGACTACCGGGAGGACCGACGGATTGTCAGGGCCCCCCGCCGGAAAGCGGCGCCAGGGGCGTCATACATCGGCAATACGACATGACCAGACTGCCGTCGATAGCGTTCGGAATGGTGTTCTGGGCGGCCGCTGCCGTGGCCGCCGCGGCGGCGGCGCCTGCGAGCGCACCGGGCCCGGTCGACGCCGGCTACCTGCTGCAGCCGGGGGACGTCGTGAGCATCTCCGTGTGGAAGGAGCCGGACCTGACCAGCGAACTGCTGGTCCGGCCCGATGGCGCGATCACGATGCCGCTGGCCGGACAGATCGTCGCGGCCGGGCACACGGTCGAGGAAGTGCGTGTCACGATCGATACGCGCCTGCGCAAGTACATCCCGGACCCGGCCGTGACCGTCACGCTCAAGCAGGCGCTCGGCAACCAGATCTACGTGCTCGGCAAGGTCGCGCGCCCCGGAAACTATCCGATCCCCCGGCCGGTCGATGTCGTACAGGCCCTGAGCCTGGCAGGAGGCACGACCCCTTTCGCCGCGGTCAATGACATCCGGGTGCTGCGCCACGAGGGCGATCGTCAGATCACGCTGAACTTCCACTACAGCGACATCGAGCACGGCCGCCGGCTGGAGCAGAACATCCTGCTGCACAGCGGCGACACCGTGATCGTTCCGTGAGGGTGGACTGGAAGCTCCGATGCCCGACGTTCCCATGATGACGGCACTGCCGACGACCCAGACCCTCGCGGACCGCTGGGCCACCGTGGCCCGGCGCGCGAAGCCGGCGCTGGCGGTCGGCGCGGCCGTGCTCGTGATCGGCGTGGCCGCAACGCTGCTGTGGCCGCCGACCTACCGCTCGACCGGCACGATCCTGATCGAGCAGCAGGAGCTGCCGGCCGATCTGGTGCAATCGACGATCACGAGCTTCGCCGACCAGCGCATCCAGGTCATCAGCGAGCGGGTCATGACGACCGACAACCTGCTGCGCATCATCCAGAGCTACGACCTGTACCCGGCGCTGCGGCAGAGCGAGCCGCGCGAAGTGCTGCTGGCGCAGATGCGCAAGGACATCCATTTCGCGATGATCAGCGCGGACGTGATGGACCCGCGCCAGGGCCGCGCCACCAAGGCCAACATCGCCTTCAGCGTCAGCTACGACAGCCGCTCGCCGGAGACCGCGGCGCGGGTCGCCAACGAGCTGGTGTCGCTGTACCTCGATGAGAACGTGCGCAGCCGCCGGCAGCTGTCGGCCGATGCGGCGAACTTCCTCGACGACGAGGCCAACAAGCTGGACGCAGAACATCGCGACGATCTCGGCCTCGATCGCGAAGTTCAAGGACCAGCACATCAACACGCTGCCCGATCAGGCCGTCATCAACCGCGAGACGCTGGTGCGCTCGGACGACGAGCTGCGCGACATCGACACGCAGCTGCGCTCGCTGCAGCAGCAGGCGACCTACCTGGACGGGCAGCTCGCGCAGCTCTCGCCGAGCTCGCAGGTCTACACCTCGACCGGCGAGCGCGTGCTCTCGCCCTCCGACCGACTGAAGTTCCTGCGCACCGAGTACGCGCGCCTGAGCGGCATCTACTCGCCCGACCATCCGGACGTGCAGCGCATCCAGCGCGAGATCGACGGGCTCGAGAAGCAGGCCGGCGCGGTCGACACGAGCAACGACCTGCAGCGCCAGCTGCAGGATGCGCAGACGCAGCTGGCACAGGCCAGCGAGCACTATGCGCCGGACCATCCGGACGTCGCTGCGGCTGCGGCGGCAGATCGCAGGATTGCAGCAGGCGATCAAGACCGCGCCCGGTGGTCGGGCCGGCGCCGGACCTGCATCCGGACAATCCGGCCTACATCTCGGTCAAGGCGCAGCGCGATGCGAACGCCGCCGAGCTCGCCTCGCTGCAGCAGAAGCGGGTCGCGGTGCAGGCGAAGATCACGGACCTCGAGACGCGCCTCGCGCAGGCGCCGGCGGTCGAGCGCGACTACGACAACCTGCTGCGCGACCTGGAGAACGAGCAGATCAAGTACCGCGAGATCCGGCAGAAGCAGATGGAAGCCAAGCTGTCGGAGAACCTCGAAGACCAGCAGAAGGGCGAGCGCTTCACGCTGATCGAGCCGCCGGTCGCGCCGCAGCAGGCCGCGAGCCCGAACCGCCCGCTGATGATCGGCCTGTCCGTCGATGCTCGCGCTGGCCGCGGCGCTCGGCACGGTCTGGCTGCTCGAGCTGCAGGACGGCAGCGTCCGCAATCCGCGGGATCTGCAGGCGCTGCTGCAGGTCGCGCCGCTCGCGATCGTGCCGCACATGGACACGCTGGCCGAGATCGCGCAGCGCCAGCGCGTGCGCCGCCTCACCATGGCCGGTGCCGCCGGGGCGCTCGCGGTCGTGCTGATCCTGACCCACCTGTTCTACCGGCCGCTCGACGTGCTCTGGGACGTCGCGCTGCGGCGGCTCTAGACGCGCAAGGAACGCGCATGGAAGCCAACATCCGCCCCATCGACCCCGCCCGCGCCGAGCGCGAGCGCCGGGCAGGAGGCCGAGCCGGCCGGGCCTGTCCGACACGCTGGTGCACAAGCATCCGGTCATCACGATCGATGAGGAGCGCCGCGAGCGCGAGCGGCTGCTGGCCCCCGGCGCCGGCGGGCCCGCTCGGCGGCCCCTACAAGATGCTGCGCACGCAGGTGATGCGCCGGCTCGCCGAGCTCAACGCCAACACGCTCGCGGTCATGAGCGCGTTCAACGGCGATGGCAAGACGCTGACCGCGATCAATCTCGCGATCGCGATCGCGGCCGACCTGAACCACACCGCGCTGCTGGTCGACCTCGACCTGCGCAATCCGAGCATCCACCGCCGGCTCGGCTTCGAGCCGAAGATCGGCATCGAGGACTGCCTGATGGAGCGGCGCCCGGTGTTCCAGCCGATGGTCAAGCTCGCCGGCTACGACCGCCTGACCGTGATGCCGGCGCGCGGCCGGGTCGAGCAGTCCTCCGAGCTGATCGCCGCGGCGCGGATGGGCGAGCTGATGCAGGAGCTGCGGCAGCGCTATTTCAACCGGGTGCTGATCTTCGACCTGCCGCCGGTACTGATGGCGGACGACGCGCTGGCGTTCTCCAAGCACGTGCAGGCCGGCCTGTTCGTGGTCGCCGAGGGCAAGACCTCGCGCGAGGGCGTCACGCGCTCGATCAGCCTGCTGAACCCGCTGCCGATCGTCGGCACGGTGCTGAACCGGTCACGGGAAAGCGTCGGCGGCTACTACTGAGTCCGCCGTGAGCCGCTCCCGCCGCACGGCACCCCTGATCCGCGCGGCGCTCGCCGCGTTGCTGGCGGCGCCTGCTGCACGCCGCCCCGGCACGCGCCACTCGGGCCGCGCGACCTCGGGGTCGTCATCAACACCGCCGATCCCTTGAGCGTCGCGATCGGCGAGTACTACGTGCAGGCTCGCAAGATCCCTGCTGCGAACATCGCGCGGGTGCATTTCGGGTACCACCGCGCGATCCTGCCGGCCGACGAGTTCGAGGCGATCCGCAAGAGCGTCGAGGCCCAGCTGCCCGCGAGCATCCAGGCCTATGCGCTGACCTGGGCGCGGCCCTACCGGGTCGACTGCATGTCGGTCACTTCCGCGTTCGCGTTCGGCTTCGACACGCGCTACTGCGCGAGCGGCTGCGTGTCCACGCAGCTCATCGCCTACTACAACTCCGATCGCGACCGTCCGTACGACGCACTGCATTTCCGGCCGGCGATGAGCATCGCGGCCGCCAATATCGCACTGGCCCGGGCGCTGATCGATCGCGGTGTCGCCTCGGATGGCACGATGCCGCATGGCACCGCGTACCTGCTGATGACCGGGGATCGCTCCCGCGACGTGCGTTCGGTGGGCTTCGCCGATGCGCTGATGCTGGCCGGCGACCGGATCCCGATCCGCATCATCAACGCACCGGCGCTCGAGAATACCAACGACATCATGTTCTACTTCCTCGGAGCGATGCGCGTGCCATCGCTGCTGACCAATCATTTCCTGCCCGGGCGCAGTGGGCGACCACCTCACCTCCTATGGCGGCATGCTCGGGGACAGCACCCAGATGGACAGCCTGCAATGGCTCGAGGCCGGGGCCACCGGCAGCTATGGCACCGTGGTCGAGCCGTGCAACTTCACGGCGAAGTTCCCGAACCCCGGGCTGCTGATGCGGCACTACCTGGACGGCGAGACGCTGATCGAGTCCTACTGGAAGAGCGTCGCGATGCCGGGGCAGGGGATCTTCATCGGCGAGCCGCTCGCGGCGCCGTACCGGAAGACCCGGCCATGAGCGCGCGCCGCCTGATCTTCGTGAACCGCTATTTCTACCCGGATCTGTCGGCCACCAGCCAGCTGCTGACCGATCTCGCCGCGGCGCTCGCGAATGAGGGCTTCGACGTCCACGTGATCTGCTCGCGCCTGCGTTATGACGATGCGCACGCGGCGCTGCCGAAGGCCGAACGGGTCGGCGCGGTACTGGTGCATCGCTGCTGGTCGACGCGCTTCGGCCGCGCCGGCCTCGTTGGCAGGCTGCTGGACTACAAGAGCTTCTACGTCAGCTCCGTGCTGCGGCACTGCGCCTGACCCGCCCGGGGGACATCCTCATCGCGCTGACCGATCCGCCGATGCTGTCCGTGGGCCTGGCCTGGGTCGCGCGGCGGCGGGGCGCCAGGCTCGTCAACTGGCTGCAGGACCTGTTTCCGGAGGTCGCGATCGCGCTCAAGGTGACCCGGCTGCCGGCCTGGGTGCAAGCGCCTGCTGCTGCGGCTCCGGAATGACTCGCTGCGGGCGGCGGCGATGAACGTGGTGCTGGGCGAGCGGATGCGCGAGCGCGTGCAGGCGCTGGGAATCCCTCCAGAGCGCATCACCGTCATCGAGAACTGGGCCGACGGCGACGCGATCCGGCCGATGGACGGCGAGCGAGAGCGCACTGCGCGCTAGCCTGCCGCCGGGCACGGAATTCGTCGTCCAGTACTCCGGCAATCTCGGCCGCGCCCACGAATACCAGACGATTCTCGGCGCCGCGCAGATCCTGCGCAGTCGAGCCCGGCTGGCTGTTCCTGATGGTCGGCGGCGGCGCCAACATGGTCCGGCTGCAGGCCGAGGCACGGCGGCTCGCGCTCCCGAACATGCTGTTCCTGCCCTACCGGCCGCGCGAGGAGCTGGCCGACAGCCTCGCCGCCGCCGACGTGCACTTGAGCTGCCTGCTGCCGGAGATGGAGGGGCTGATCGTGCCGAGCAAGTTCTATGGCATTCTTGCGGCCGGACGGCCGGTGATTGTGATCGGGGACCGGGAAGGGGAGCAGGCAAAGCTGGTAGTGGCGGAGAACTGTGGCGGCATCGTCGCGTGCGGCGACGCCCAGGGACTCGCGAGGCTGTTGCGGCACTCCGGGCCGAACCGCAGCGCAGCGTCGCGGCCGGCGGGGGTCGGCCGGACACTTTTCGAGCATCGCTTCACGCCTGCGGAAGCCTTCGGAAATGGCGCGGGCTGCTCAGATCGGCAGACCACGCTGCTTTCGAAGCAGCTCGCGGTACTTGCAGTCGATGAAATACTCGTAGATCGCCTGCAGGGTCGAGTAGGTCCAGCCCGCCCGGCCGTCGAGGAAGCCCCGCCGCCACACCAGGTAGTAGGCGAACTTCAGCAGCGGACGGGCCGGCATCCGGTAGAACAGGTTCTTCAGCGCCCGACGGCGCGCATTGGGATCGCGGTCGAGCAAGCTGCCCGGAGCCTGCTCCGTGCCGAGGTGCACCTTCATCAGCTCATGGGCTTCCAAGTCGGAATAATTGTTGTGGCGCGCAATCCAGTGCGCGATGCCGTGGCTGAATGGATAGTGCAGGATGTGCTCTTCGAGCTCGCCGGTGGGGCCGTCGACATGCGCCACGGGATTGACGAGCCGCTCGTAGCGGATCCGGGCAGGTCGGAACAGGCGTACCAGCCAGGTCGGATAGAGCTGCGCATGCCGAAGCCAGCGCCCCATGAAGAAGTCCTTGCGGCGGATGCGGAACGCCGCCTCGGGTGCCGAGTCTGTGGCACGGCGCAGGACCTCATCATGCAACTCGGGAGTACAGCGTTCGTCCGCGATCGAGGTAGAGCACCCACGGATGTCGGAAGGCAATATTCTGCAGCGCCCAGTTCTGGTGGGAGGCCCAATTGTCGAACGGACGCTGCACCACTCGGGCTCCGCGGCGTTCCGCAATCGCCGTGGTCTGGTCCG